>NZ_DHEI01000083.1:60674-88153 GCF_002399805.1 Flavobacterium sp. UBA4854 | reverse complement strand
CGAGGAAAAGTATTGCCAGTTGGGGGTATTAAAGAAAAAATCTTAGCAGCAAAAAGAGCAGGAATTAAAGAAATTATTCTTTGTCATGAAAACAAAAGCGATATCGATGAAATCAAAGCAGAATACTTAGAAGGTTTGAGTTTTCACTATGTTAAAGAAATGAGCGAAGTTTTAGCTTTAGCTTTGACAGAT
This sequence comes from Flavobacterium sp. UBA4854, assembly GCF_002399805.1. Classification (NCBI taxonomy): domain Bacteria; kingdom Pseudomonadati; phylum Bacteroidota; class Flavobacteriia; order Flavobacteriales; family Flavobacteriaceae; genus Flavobacterium; species Flavobacterium sp. UBA4854. The sequence continues at coordinate 87,961 of NZ_DHEI01000083.1, read as the reverse complement.
CAAAAAGTGAAAAATGCTAAAGAATTAAAATAAAAATCTTTTAGTTAGATATAAGATTCCAAATTCCAATTTAACGATTGGGATTTGGAATTTTTTTATTTGACTTTAATTTAAGTGTTATATAATTTTATATTTGCACTTGCGTTATTCCCATATAGTGCGCCACTAACAAAATGCTCAAAAAAGTTGTTTTATTTTTTCTAATCTTAATCTGTTCGTGTTCTTTCGGACAAGTTGGAGGGCGCTACACTTATCAATTTTTAAACTTAACTACTTCGCCAAGACAAGCGGCATTAGGAGGAGACATTATTACAATATATGATGATGATGTTAATCAGGCCATGTCAAATCCTGCTCTTATTAACGCAGACATGGATAATCATTTGGCATTAAACTACGGAAGTTATTATGGTGAAGCCTCTTATGGCACAGGATCATATGCTTATACTTACGACAGGCATCTTCAGACTTTTTACGCAGGAGTAACTTATGTGAACTATGGCACATTTGAAGGATATGACGAAAACGGCCAGGCAACTTCGAATTTTACAGGAAGTGAAGGTGCTTTATCGCTTGGATACGCATACAATGTTCCTTTTACAGATCTATACATTGGCGCAAGTGCTAAGCTTATCACTTCATCTTTAGAAACCTATAATTCAATAGGAGGTGCGGTCGATTTGGGATTTTTATATGTAGATGAAAGGAACGATTTGAATTTTGCTCTTGTATTTAGAAATATGGGAACTCAGTTTACTACTTATTCAGGGATTAAGGAAAATCTTCCGTTTGAAATTGTTGCAGGTATTTCGCAAGAATTAGAACATGTGCCTATTCGTTGGCATCTTTCAGTAGAAAATATACAGCAATGGAATATCTCTTTTTCAAATCCTGTTCGTGGAGAAACTAATATCGACGGATCTACAAGCCCAGAGAAAGTCTCTTTTGTAAACAACGCTTTAAGACACGTAGCTTTTGGAGTTGAGCTTTTTCCTAAAAAAGCATTCAATTTTCGTGTAGGTTATAATTTTAGAAGAGGTGAAGAATTGCGTGTAGAAGAACAGCGTAACTTTTCAGGAGTTTCATTAGGGTTTGGTTTGAGAATGAATAAACTGAAATTTAATTACTCTTATTCAAGATATACATTAGCAGCAAATACAAGTCTTTTTGGTTTAACCTTAAATTTTCAATAATGGCTTTTGTTTGATTATTTATTGATCAAAAAACAAATAATTTTAATACTTCATATCCAGATAAAGATGGCTACATTTGCAGTAACTTTGATGCCGAAATCTCTATTATTGCGATAAAGTAGTCATAAAAAGAATAAAAATTAAAAAATAAAAAATTGAAAAAAATTACCATTGCTATCGACGGATTTTCATCTACAGGAAAAAGCACGCTTGCAAAACAATTGGCAAAAGAATTAGAATATGTATATGTAGATACAGGTGCGATGTACCGTGCTGTAGCTTATTTTGCAATGCAACATACTTTAATTGGAGCTGATTTTTTCAAGAAAGAAGCTTTGATTGAGGCTTTATCTGGCATTAAATTAGAATTTAAGTTTAATTCGGATTTAGGTTTTGCAGAAATGTATTTAAATGGTGAAAACGTAGAGAAACAAATTCGAACTATTGAAGTTTCTAATTTTGTTAGTAAAGTGGCAGCCGTTTCAGAAGTTCGTACTAAATTAGTAGAACAACAGCAAGAAATGGGAGCCAATAAAGCTATTGTAATGGATGGAAGAGATATTGGAACAGTAGTTTTTCCAAACGCAGAATTGAAAATTTTTATGACCGCAAGTGCCGAAACACGCGCACAAAGACGTTTTGATGAATTGCAGCAAAAGGGAGACAATGTTTCTTATGAAGAAGTTTTGAAAAACGTAGTTGAAAGAGATCATATGGATACACACCGTGAAGATTCTCCTTTAGTAATCGCAGATGATGCAATTGAGATTGATAATTCTTACTTAAATAAAGAAGAGCAATTTGCCGCAGTTCTAGAATTAGTGAATGATGTTGTTAAAACAGCATAATTTTTTGCAGATATTATTTTAAATGGTAGTTTTACCGCTTCATTTTTACAAAAGAACAAATTTATCATATGGGGATTAAAAATAGATTGATTTTAATGAGCTTTCTTCAATTTTTTGTTTGGGGAGCCTGGCTTATAACAATTGGAAATTATTGGTTTGGCACAAAAGCGTGGGAAGGAACTCAATTCGGGCTCGTTTTTGGAACCATGGGAATCGCTTCTCTTTTTATGCCTACACTTACAGGTATTATTGCCGATAGATGGATTAATGCCGAAAAATTATACGGTGCTCTACATATTCTTTACGCGGTAGTTCTATTCGGAATTGCGCAAGTTACTACACCAGATACTTTTATTATTGTAATGCTTTTGGCAATGTGCTGTTATATGCCAACAATCGCTTTAAGTAATTCGATATCTTATACTTCACTTAAATTAAACAATAAAAACATTGTAAAAGATTTTCCACCAATTCGTGTTTGGGGAACTATCGGATTTATTGTTGCCATGTGGATTACCAATTTAAGCGGAAGTAAGGCTACTGAATATCAATTTTATATTGCTGGAGTTGGAGCTTTAATTCTTGGAATTTACGCTTTTACTTTGCCAAAATGTGAACCACAGCGTTTGATTAAAGAAAATGCAACTTGGATAGAAACTTTTGGTTTAGAGTCTTTTAAATTGTTTGCAAACTATAAAATGGCTTTGTTTTTTGTGTTTTCTATGTTTTTAGGAGGAGCACTTCAGTTGACAAATGCTTATGGAGATGTGTTTTTGGATGAGTTTAAGCACTTCCCAAAATATGCCGATTCTTTTGTAATTCAATATTCAACTATTATTATGTCAATTTCTCAGGTTTCTGAGACATTGTTTATTCTTGCAATCCCATTTTTCTTGAGACGTTTTGGAATCAAACAAGTGATGCTGATTAGTATGCTAGCTTGGGTTCTGCGTTTCGGATTATTTGCTTTTGGAGACCCTGTAAATGGTTTGTGGATGATTATCCTTTCTTGTATCGTTTACGGAATGGCATTTGATTTCTTCAATATTTCAGGTTCTTTATTCGTAGAAAGCAATACCGATTCTAAAATTCGTTCTTCTGCACAAGGTTTATTTATGATGATGACCAATGGAGTAGGAGCTGTTTTGGGAAGTTTAACTTCTGGTTGGGCAATTGATCGTTTCTTTACAAAATCGTTTGCTAATATAACAGAATTAGCTGGTTTTTTACAAACAGATCCCGCTAATGAAAAAATGGCTGAATTTGTAAAAAGTCAAGGGAATTCAATTTCTACAGATGGAGTTTTTACAAATCCAGTTCTAATGAAAGACTGGCACACTATCTGGCTTTCGTTTGCGCTTTATGCTTTGGTGATTGCGATTGCTTTTGCTGTTTTGTTTAAGCACAAACATGACCCAAAAGAGATAGAAAATTTAAGTCATTAATATTTTAGACCTATAAAAAAATCCCGTTTTCGATTTATTGAAAACGGGATTTTTTTCTTTATGTGTATATTTGAAATAATATTCTTAATTTTTAATATGCACCATCAGCAAAAAAAAATACTTCCTTCTTTTAGACCTGTTAGTTCAAAACCAATGCTTTTCTTAAATGCAGTTTTTGGTTTGTTTTGGGTATTCTGTTCACTTTTCTTTTTGGGAGGAATTGTTTTTTTATCAATAAATTCTCGTGAAGAAACTGGACTGGATGAAAAAGGAACTCTTGCCTTATTTTGTATATTCTCTCTAATTATTTTAGCGATAATAGCCTTGATATTATATTCTAGAAAAAAGATGTATACATCAATTATAATTGACGAAAAAGGAATCCGCTATTTGAATGCGTTCAATAACAAAGTTAGAAAAGAAATTTGCTGGAGTAATTTTGCAAAAAGAGAAAAAGTCACCTATATATTAGAGCCTCCAAAATTTGATGTTTCTTATATTCGACAATCAAAATCTTTTTTTGACCAGTTTTTCTGGCCGGTTTTAATAAATAATAAAATAGAAATTCATAGTGAAATGTTTTTAGGTAAACATTTTTTTGCAATGCTCTATACTAATCGATTAGAATTGATTAGAACTTTTTTACTTGGATTGGCACATTACAGACCAGATATTACTGTAAATCCGGAAATTTTTAGTAATCATTATATTGATAAGGAAAGTTATACTATTGATTATAATCAACGCAGAAAAATTGGAATTATAGCAGGATTAGTTTGTGCCTTGATTTTTACAATTATATATTTTTTGGTTTTCTAAACAGTAAACAGTCTTTTAGTATTACAATTTTTTCAATATTTTAGTGTTTTTAATGTCTATGACCATCCAAACAAAAAATCTTCCTCCATTTAATTCAGTAACTTCCAGTCCGTCTAAAATCAAAAATTATGGTTTAGGTTTTCTAATGTTGGTTTCTTTTCTATTGGTTTTAGGGGTTTTCTTTTTTATTTTGTTTTTTCTGCCTTTAGAACAAAATATGATTTATATATGCATTTTATTGATTCTTCCTATAATTCTTCAAGTCATTTACTTAAGAAAAACGATGAAGCATACCACTACGATTATTGATAATCGCGGTATTCATTATGTAAATAAATTTAATCACAAAATTGAAAATACAATATCATGGAATAGTTTTGAACAGAGCGATAAATTTAAAGGAAAAATAACAGGAATAAATTCCTCATCTGATTCAGATCTTTTGCGATATGATGTTTTTGCAAAAATGGTTGGAAGCGGTAAATATAGTCACGAAGCGTTTTTCTGGTTCGTTTCGGAAAACGGAGATATAAAAGCTCACAAAGAAACATTTTCTGGGAATCATATTTTTAGTATGCTTTATTCAAACAAACTTGAATTAGTAAGAGGTTTGTTGTTAGGATTATCGCACTTTAGACCTGACTTAAAAATTCATCCTAAAGCTTTTAGTATGTATTATATAAATCCTGATAGTTTTGCCGTAGAATATGAAAAAAGAAAAGAAGATATTAATTCAGCTCTTTTTATAATGGCACTTGTTATTATAATTACAATGTTTGTAATGCTTTTTGTTTTCTTTTAAATTTAATATCTCTTATATTTAATATAAACGCTGTAGGTTTTTGAAATCTACAGCGTTTATTTTTTATTTAATTTTTCCTGAAAAGAAAACTTTTTTTGCACTTGGAAAACTTAATTTTAATTCAATTTTGCAGGTTTTAAAAAATAGTATTATTCTTGCAATTTCTTTTAATAATAAAGTTTAATTGGTTTAATATTTGACTTTTGTCTTATAACTCATTTAAAAAAAAATATAAATTATTTACTGTTTTATGGATAAATATTATAAACCATCAGGGAGGTTTTCATTAATTTTTCTCATCTATTTTTTGTTAGTTAGTGTTATAGCATTTCCAATATTAGGATTAATATATGCTTATTTCATTTGGTACATTCCATTTATATACATTAACTTTTTTATTACAATAGGCTTTGGGTTTCTCATTGGTTTTTTCATTTCTATAATTGTTATTAAAAAAGGAAAAGTAAGGAATCCGCTTTTGGGATTTATTATTGGATTGGTTGGGGCTTTTTTGGCGTTATATTTTCACTGGGCCATCTGGATAGATTTAGTAATTAATGCTGGAGAGAGTTATGGTTCAAACAGAATAGGGATTACAGTAAGCAACATTCAGTTTTTACAGGTTTTTTCATTGATATTTCGACCAGATCTGGTTTTTGAATATATAAATCAAGTTAATGGATATGGCACATGGGGTATTCGCGGAGCGACAGTCAGCGGCACATTTCTGTGGATAATTTGGGCGATAGAATTTATTATAGTTGTTACAATTTCCGGGTTTCTTCCATATTTAGAAGCAAAGAAGCCTTTTTCTGAATCTAATAATTCATGGTATGAAGAAATTATTCTGCCTCCATTTAACCATATTGAAAACAAACAGCAGATAATAACAGATGTACTAGCAGGTAATCGTGATATTTTTGATTTATTAAATAAAAATGTTGACAGTGAGAAAGATAGTCATAGTGTATTTACACTTTATAAATCCAAATCAGGAAAAAACTATTTGTCGATAGATAATAAGATATCAAAAATAGATAATAAAGGCAATATTAAATTTGATAGTAATCAAGTTGTCGAATATATAGCAGTTAGCAGTGAGTTGTCAAGATTATTGCTGAATAAATAATAAGTTGCTTATCTGTTTGTAATTACAAAAAAATGTATTAATTTTGCAGTCCTTTTGGCAGAGAAGAGTTTCCATTAGGAATCAACCATTTATGTAAAACAACTTCTGTATTTTCTATCGCATAGAGAAACTCGAGAAAAACAGAATACAAATTTTTTTATCAGCATGTCTGAACAAACAAAATCACAAGAAGAGTTTTTAGCAAATTTTAACTGGCACAACTTCCAAGAAGGAATCGATGCAGTAGATGAAAAAAACTTGCAAGAGTTTGAAGAACTAGTATCAAAAACTTTCATCGCTACAGATCAAGAAGAAGTAGTTGAAGGAGTTGTAGTTAGAATTACAGATAGAGACGTTATCGTTGATATCAATGCTAAATCTGAAGGTGTTATTTCTTTAAACGAATTTCGTTACAACCCAAATTTAAAAGTAGGTGACAAAGTAGAAGTATTAATTGACATCCGTGAGGACAAAACAGGTCAATTAGTATTATCTCACAGAAAAGCACGTACTATCAAATCTTGGGATAGAGTTATTGCGGCTAATGAAACTGGAGAAATCGTTAACGGTTTTGTTAAATGTAGAACTAAAGGAGGTATGATTGTTGACGTATTCGGTATCGAAGCGTTCTTACCTGGATCTCAAATTGACGTTAAGCCAATTAGAGACTACGATGTATATGTAAACAAAATGATGGAATTCAAAGTGGTAAAAATCAACCACGAATTCAAAAACGTAGTTGTATCTCATAAAGCTCTTATCGAGGCTGATATTGAAGTACAGAAAAAAGAGATCATCGGTCAATTACAAAAAGGACAAGTATTAGAAGGTGTTGTTAAAAACATTACTTCTTATGGTGTGTTCATTGACTTAGGTGGTGTTGACGGATTAATTCACATTACTGACCTTTCTTGGAGCAGAATCAACCACCCAAGTGAAGTTCTTGAATTAGACCAAAAATTAAACGTTGTAATCCTTGATTTCGATGATGAGAAAACAAGAATTCAATTAGGATTGAAACAATTAAACGCTCACCCATGGGATGCTTTAGATGCTAACTTAACTGTTGGTGACAAAGTTAAAGGTAAAGTAGTTGTAATCGCTGATTACGGTGCATTTATCGAAGTTGCTGAAGGTGTTGAAGGTTTAATCCACGTTTCTGAAATGTCATGGTCAACTCACTTACGTTCTGCTCAGGACTTCGTGAAAGTTGGAGATGTTGTTGAAGCAGTTATCTTAACTCTTGACAGAGACGATCGTAAGATGTCATTAGGTATCAAACAATTGTCTCAAGATCCATGGACTGACATTACTTCTAAATACCCAGTAGGTTCTAAACATACAGGTATCGTTAGAAACTTTACAAACTTTGGTATTTTCGTAGAATTAGAAGAAGGAATTGATGGATTAATCTACATTTCTGACCTTTCTTGGACTAAGAAAATTAAACACCCATCTGAGTTTGTAAACGTTGGTGAAAAACTTGATGTTGTAGTATTAGAATTAGATGTTGAAGGACGTAAATTATCTTTAGGTCACAAACAAACTACTGCTAATCCTTGGGATCAATACGAAGATTCTTTCGCTGTAGGAACTATCCACAACGGTGAGATTTCTGAAATCGTTGACAAAGGAGCTACTGTAGAATTCGGAGATGATATCGTTGCTTTCATTCCTACTCGTCACCTTGAAAAAGAAGACGGAAAGAAATTGAAAAAAGGTGATACAGCTGATTTCAAAGTAATTGAATTCAACAAAGAATTCAAAAGAGTAGTTGCTTCTCACACTGCTATCTTCAGAGAAGAAGAAGAGAAAAACGTGAAAGCTGCAACTGAAAATACTTCATCTAACTCTACTACAAATGCACCAGCTGCAACTTTAGGAGATAACAATGATGTATTAGCTGCATTAAAAGCTAAAATGGAAAAAACTGAGAAAAAATAATTCTTAGTTTTTTATAAATAGAAAGTCCCACAGCAATGTGGGACTTTTTTTTATTCCTTTTTCTAAATTTTAAGATATTTTAACAAATAAAGTTGTGTTATTATCTTAAAAAGTTATTTTTGTATGAAAATACCACATATGAAAAAACTCTACTTTTTACTTTTATTATTTTGCTTCTCTAATTTAGGCAATGCCCAAATTATCAATATTCCAGATATTAATTTTAAAATGAAATTAATAGCACTTAATGTGGATACAAATTCTAATTTTCAAATAGAGGTTAGTGAAGCCTTAAGTCTAAATTTTTTAGATTTAAGCAATTCAAACATTAGTTCTTTTGAAGGATTAGAAAATTTTGTCAATCTCGAGTATTTGAATTGCAGTAATAACCCAATAAATAGGGATATTGATTTTAATGTTTTAAAAAAACTGGTTTATTTAAATTATTCTTCTATTCAATCAAAAAGGTATTTTAAAATTACAGATCTACCAAATTTAGCTACATTACGAATTGAAGGTCTCACAAACTTAGATTTTTTGGAATGCACAGGTAATCCTAAACTTGCAACATTAAGTGTAAATGGAGCTGTAAATCTAACCGAAATGTGGGCCTCAAATAATGCTTTGACATCGTTAGAGATTGAAGGATTGACAAGTTTAAAAAAATTATATTGTCAAGTTAATAAATTAGCAACATTAAATATTGGCGCTTTAACTAATCTTGAAGTTTTAGAATGCGGTGGTAATTTATTAACATCACTAAATTTAGCCCAATTAAAGAATCTTAAAGGCCTGGCATGCAGTTATAATAAACTATTTAAATTAGATGCCAGCAATTTATCAAACCTTACAACATTAGATTGCAGTTTCAATGAAATTTTTGAGTTAAAATTGAATGGAATAAATAATCTTAAAAATCTAAATTGTCAGTCTAATCAATTGTCAACTTTAAGTTTGAATAATTTAATAAATTTAGAATCTCTTTGGTGCGGTGTAAATCAATTGCAACAATTAGATCTAAATGCTTTAACAAAACTTGTTGATTTAAGATGCGCTGCAAATCAATTTACATCTTTAGATTTAAAAGGATTAACTAATATTACAATTTTTGAATGTTATCTTAATCAACTTAAAACTTTAGAATTAAGTGATTTAAAAAAAATAAAGCGCTTAAGATGCGATCAGAACCAACTTAATACATTATTTATTAAAAATGGCAGTAATGAAACAGAGCTAAATTTTTCAAAAAATCCTGACCTAAAGTATATTTGTGCAGATGAAAGCCAATTGTCGCAAGTTCAAGATCTTCTAGATAATTATGGTTATACTAATTGCAATGTTAATGCATATTGCTCTTTTAATCCGGTGGGAGAATATTATACTATTCAAGGAGATAATAGAGTAGATGAAGATAATAACGGTTGTGATAGTCAAGATTTAAGTTTGCCAAATTTAAAGTTTAATCTATCTGATGGAACTAACAGTTCTGGTTTTGTTGCCAATGGAAATAATTATTCGATTTCTTTACCAGCAGGGTCACATGTTATAACTCCTGTTTTAGAAAACCCTACATACTTTTCTATTTCACCATCTGTTGTAAATATTGATTTTCCATTACAGGCAAGTCCATTAAATCAAAATTTTTGTATTACGCCAAACGGAACACATTCTGATTTAGAAGTAGTCATTTTACAAATCAATGCTGCAAGACCAGGATTTAATGCTACATATAAAGTTATATATAAAAACAAAGGAAATACAATTCAATCTGGAACCGTAAATTTAACTTTTGACGATTCTGTTTTAGATGTGATTTCAGTAAAACCGTCTGCATCTTCTCAAACCACAAACGTTCTATTGTGGGAATTTTTGAATCTAAAACCATTTGAATCTAAGGAAATTATGTTAACGGTTAGAATAAATTCACCAACAGAATCTCCTGCTGTAAATAATGGAGATATTTTAAAATTTACAGCTGCTGTCTTATTGCAGGAAAATGATGAAACGCCAACAGATAATGTATTTACATTAAATCAAACAGTTGTTGGTTCTTATGATCCAAATGATAAAACTTGTTTAGAAGGTTCTGTAATTACCTCAAAACTAATAGGAGAATATGTGCACTACATGATTCGTTTTGAAAATACAGGAACATATGCGGCTCAAAATATTGTAGTGAAAGACATGATTGATTCAAATAAATTTGATATATCAACTTTAATTCCGACGAGTTCAAGTCATTCTTTCATTACTAAAATCTCAGAAGAAAACAAGGTAGAATTTATTTTTGAAGGAATTAATCTTCCTTTTGATGACGAAAATAATGACGGTTATATCGCTTTTAAAATAAAGACAAAACCAACATTAAAAGTCGGAGATTCGTTTACAAATGATGCAAATATTTATTTTGATTATAATTTCCCTATTTTAACTAATAAGGCTATTTCTACATTTAATTCTACGTTATCAAGTGAGGATTTCAATTTTTCTAGATATGTAAGTTTATATCCAAATCCGGCAAGTCAGTTTTTAAATATTTCGCAGCACCAGAATATCGAGATACAATCGTTTGAAATTTACGATATTTTAGGACAATTGGTAATTGCAATTCCAAATGCAAAAACTACTTCGAATATTGATATCTCTAAATTAAAAACAGGCAATTATTTTATAAAAGTAAAATCAGATAAAGGAAATTCTAGTTCAAAATTCATTAAGATTTAAATAAAAAGTCCCACAGTAATGTGGGACTTTTTATTTGTTTCAAGTTTCAAGTTTTTTTAGCCTGACCGAGGTGAGAACCTTAAAATGATTCTTTTATTTCAAAGCTAATAATTTAGATTCTTGTGGTGTAAAATCATTTACAATTACATATGAACTTATATCTGCAATTGCCATTTCATCTAAAATATCAACTAAATTCTTAAAATTACTTTTTTTGCTAGGCTTAATAATAACAACCATTCCTTGTCCTGGTCTTCCTAATTGAGCAGAATAATTAAGCATGTTTTTATTTTGTTTTAAAAGCTCTTGTCTTATTCCGTCCTTTCCGTATCCAAATTTTTTTGGGGCAATTTTTGGTACTTCTAGCAATCCCATATAAGACACTAATTTGTCATCATCTCCTAGTAAAATTGTATAAGATCGGTTTTCTCCACAGCCACCTGTCCAGCCACATGTATGTGCGTCATAATCTGGCAGACTTAAATGCATAGCTTTGTTTTTTCGCAATTCTATTGTGACCATAAAAAATATAATTAGCAAAAAAGAGACACTAACCATTGCAGTTAAATCAACTCTTGAACTTAGCTTTTTACTTCTGACTTTTTGAGGTAGGTTTTTCATGATCAATTGGTTTTGAATTTAAATTTAAAAAGAAAAAGAATGCCAAAAACATCAGGTTAAAAAAAAAGAAAAATATAGCATTAAAGGCTTGTTAATCAGTGTGAAATGAGAATTTTTTAATATTCTTTTTAATTATTTTAATTTTTCTTAAAACCAAAAGGAATTATTAGCCGTAAATGACATTATAACTTAAAAATTAATAATTATGAAAACTAGAAAATTTTTAGCCACTGCAGTTTTAGCTTTAGCATTCGGATTTACATCTTTTGCACAAAAATCAGTTATGGTTGGCGGTGCAGCAATGTACCCAAATAAAAATATAATTGAAAATGCCGTTAATTCAAAAGATCACACAACATTAGTAGCCGCAGTAAAAGCTGCCGATTTAGTTACAACTTTAGAAGGAAAAGGACCATTTACAGTTTTTGCTCCAACAAACGAAGCTTTTGATAAATTGCCAAAAGGAACAGTTGAAACTTTATTAAAACCAGAAAATAAAAAGAAATTACAAACAATCTTAACCTATCACGTTGCTTCTGGAAAATGGAGTTCTGCTGATATCGCAAAAGCAATAAAAGACGGAAAAGGTAAAGCAACGATTAAAACAGTTAGCGGTGGAACTCTTACTGCATGGATGAAAGGTAAAGATTTATATATTACTGACGAAAACGGTAATAAAGCTAAAGTAACAATTGCAGATGTGAATCAATCAAATGGTGTAATTCACGTAGTTGATGCAGTTTTATTACCTAAAAATTAATAAAAATCTCCAGAATTAGATTTCCTACAATGAAATGGCCCTGTAATTATTACGGGGCTTTTTTTATTTTTTAGCCGTTAATGTTGCTCCTGCAGAGGCTACTACAACACAAACTACAGCAATAATTTCGTGAAAACTTAAATTTTCATGAAGAAATATAAATGCGCAAATAGAAGCAGCTGCTGGCTCTAAGCTCATTAAAATACTAAAAGTACGAGGAGGAAGTTTTCCTAAAGCTTTCATTTCTAAAGTGAATGGAATTGCACTAGATAAAAGAGCAAGTGCAACACCCATTCCGAATAGTTTTGGCGTAAGATTATCTAATCCGCTTTCTAGAAAGCCAAATGGCAAGACTAAAAGTGCCGCAAATAACATTCCTGTTGAAACGGCGTAACCGTCATTCATTATTTTCGAAATTTTTCCTCCCAAAACAATATATGCACTCCAGAACGCCCCAGCCAAAAGCGCACATATAATCCCAATAGGATCTAATCGATCGTTTGTCCAAGGAGCGATAAGTAAGATGCCAATTGCTGCCAGCATAACCCAGCAATAATCAACTAAACGTTTTGAGCCTGTTATAGCAAGCAATAACGGACCAACAAATTCTAAAGTCACGGCTAAACCAATTGGAATCTTTTCTATTGCGATATAAAAAATTAAATTCATGGCTCCTAAAGATAAACCATACGGAATTACAATTTTCCACTGTTGCAGTGTTATTGCTTTTAGTTTTGGTCTATAAGCAAATAATAAAATTAATGCTGAAATACCAATACGCATAGATGCTGTGCCAGCTGCGCCGATTGTTGGAAATAGTGTCTTGGCAATTGCAGCCCCACATTGCACACTAATAATAGCTAATAGTACTGCTGGAACAGGAGGAAGGCTGATTTCTCTGTTTTTCATAAAAAATAGGACAGAATTATAAATGAGTATATTTCTGTCGGATAAATAAAATGTATTCTAAATTAATTGCCCAATGCTTTTTTTGTAACATAGGCGCGATAACCAATAATAGCCATTTGCCATTTCTTAGCCTTAGAAATATCTAGACCTTGTTTGGTAAAGCTCGGCAAAAGTAGTTTATTTAGTTTAGCTAATAATTTATACATAGTAGATTTGTTTTGGTAAAGATAAAAAAAAAAGACTTTGTGATTGAAACAAAGTCTTTTGGGTAGTAAAATGTAAAAGTATTTAAATTTTGAGAATCAGATTTTCATCGCCTCATCTAGATTAAGCTTTTTTATTTTGCTTTTCCATTTCCTTCATGTCTTTTGCATGTTGTTTCATGTCCTTAGCATGTTGCTTCATATCTTTTGCATGTTGTTTCATATCAAGCTCATACTGTTTCATGTCTTGCTCATATTGCTTCATGTTGCTTTCGTAGTCTTTAGAGTCATCTCCAAAATCAAACTTAAAGTCATAGCTGAATTTTTCCATGTTAGCATTGAATTTTTCCATTGCTATTTCGTATTTCGCCATTTCTTTTTCGTACACCTCTGCTCGTTGTGACATGATAGCTTCAATTTGTTTTTCATAAGCTTTCAATTGTGGCTCAAATGCTTCCATTTGTTTTCCGAAAGCTTCCATGTCTTTTTCAAATTTAGCCATTGCTACTTTGTCTGTTGGGTTTTTAGGAGCAACTGGAGGTTTTGGCATTTTTGACATATCAATTGGTGGAGCAGGAGGAATTGGTCCGCCAGGAAATGTTGGTGGAGTTGGAGGTACTGGTGCCACAACATCAGAATCTGCATGATTGCGAACCACAACTCTTTCGTTTCTGATTATTATTGGCATTCTAAGATTTCTATCAGTATTAATATTGATAGATTTTGCTCCATTCTCGTCTGTTCCAATAGCTAGTTCACAGTCTTTAATAGCGTCTTCTCCATCGATTTTGATAGTTTGTTTTTTGCCAGAATCTGATTTTACTTTGATTTGAATTGCAGTCAATTCTTCTTTTGTATTTCTTTTTACATCCGAAATTTCGACGTCAAGATTATGGTTTGACTTTAATTTTCCAGGCAATTCATTTAATTCTTTGTCAGTAGTATTTTTAGTGATTTTGATTGTTTCTTCAGCATCTTTTACTGTGTCTCTTTGGATTGTCGGGGTTTCGGTTTGTTTTTTTTCTTGTGCAATGGTCTTTATTTGAAATAAAAGAACAAACGCACCAAGAGCCGGAATTACTGCCGAATACTTCCAGTAATTTCTTTTGTTTGATTGATTTTTGTTTAACATGACAATTCGTTTTTTGATTAATGATTGATAAAAATGATTGGTGATTGCAACGCAAGTTTCGTGCGTTGTTATTTTTAATAGCGTGTATTGATACGCTTTTTTGTCGGCAATTTTTTTAGAAGCCTCACTGTCTGCAATGAATTCAAGGTTTTGTAAGATGGCTTTTTTATAAAGCCATATAATTGGGTTAAACCAAAATAGTATGCAAAAGATTCTCGAAATCAAAACGTCTATAGTGTGCTTTTGATCGCTATGCACTTTTTCATGTTCTAAAATGCTTTCTAATTCTGCTGTAGTATATAGTGATGAGTTATATACTATGTAATCAAAATAAGAGAAAGGAGCTATATTTTCATTTACATCTATAAATTTAAAATCTTCCTGCTGTTCAATTTTTTTTCCTTTTAGAACAGAATTCAGACTGTAAAAGTCAAGCGCAAATTTGATCATAAAAGCTAGAAAACCCATTCCGTAAACTACTGCCAAAACCAAACTCCAGTTAATTTCAAAATTTTCTTCTTCAATAACAGATACATTTGTAGGCGAGTAGTGAGCTTGGTATGCGGCTACGTTACTATTAGAAACCGGAATGTTTTTTACATCCGTTGTCGTAGTTGTGATTATTGGATCTGGTGTTGGCGCAGGTGGTGCTTCAACCCAAATTACTTTTGTGTATACTACAAAAGGCAATATTACAGAAGTAATTAATCCAGCAATTAAAAACCAGCGGCTACTGTTGAAGAAAGTTTCTTTGCGAAGTAAAAAAATGTAAGCAAAATAAAACATTGCTAATAACCCGCTTGATTTTAGTATAAAAATGAAAAGTGCTTCCATAACTATTTTTATTATTTGCCTTCTGTTGGATTTTCGATCATGTTTAAGATTTCACGTAATTCATCTGCTGAAATTTTTTCTTCTTTAGCAAAAAAAGAAACCATGCTTTTGTATGAGCTATTAAAATAATTATCTATTGCAGTGCTCATGAAACCCTTTCTATAATCTTCTATGCTTACTGCTGGATAATACTGATGTGTATTTCCGAAAGCATTGTGTGCAACATAACCCTTTTCTTCCAGATTGCGAACAATGGTAGATAAAGTGTTATAATGGGGCTGATCTTCTAAAATCTCTGCTTGAATCTCTTTCACAAAAGCTTTTTTAAGCTTCCATAAGATATGCATGATTTCTTCTTCTTTATTGGTCAGTTTTTGCATTTCGTAATTATTTAAAAGATTAAAACGTCTTTATTTCTTAGTTTTAATTTCGACTATGCCATTTTCACCTTTTTCGCCAAAAAGAGCTACAGCATCAAGACTTCTATAAACCTTTACCGATTTAATGCTGCTAGGCGGAAGACTATTCATATCAAAATCAGAAGACATATCTATTCCGTCTAGAATTATAAGTGGCGAACTTGTTTTTACATTAGTTTTTGCAGCATTTGAAACAGCAACAGTTGTACCTGCATCAGTTGTTGTTATCACTTTAGTATTATTGTCTTTGTCAACAATTACAGTAGTGCTACTAGTAGATGAGTTAGTATTGCTACTATTTTTTGTGCTAGTATTAGAATTAGTGTTAACATTGGTTTCTGAATTAGAAGTTAAATTTTTGGTTACCGCAGTTTTAGAAGCTTTATTTTTTTTGTCATTTACGCTTACTTTCTTGCTTGTAGCGGTTTTTTCTTCAAAAGTTTTTATACCAGCTTTTATAGTGCCGTTTTTATTTAAAATTACAAGGATTCCAAAATCTTTGATGGCTTCATCTCCACTTTGTATAGATTGAGATTTTTGTGTTCCATAGACTACATCAACTTTAAGAGATGTTAATTGATTTTCTGAGTTTCTTTTGATGTCAGAAACTTCTAAATCAATGTTGTAAGTTGATTTTAAATCCTTTTTTAGATCTTTAAACTCGGTGTCGGTTGTTTTTTTTGTGATTTTGAAAATATTCACAGATTTAATTTCGTTCGAAACTATTTCTAAATTTTGCTGTCTTTCTTTTGCAACTACTTCTACCTGAAATAAAAGTACAAAAGCAGCCAAGGCAGGAATTACGGTATAATACTTCCATGAATTCCTCTTTTTTGATTGATTTTTGTTTAACATGACTATTCGTTTTTTGATTAATGATTGATAAAAATGATTGGTGATTGCAACACAATTTTCGTGCGTTGTTATTTTTAAAAGAGTGTACTGGTACGCTTTTTTGTCTGTAAGTTTTTTAGAAGCTTCACTATCAGCAATAAATTCTAAGTTTTGGCTTATTGCTTTTTTGTAAAGCCATACAATCGGATTGAACCAGAAAATAATGCTGAATATTCTAGAAATCAATACATCAAGAGTATGATTTTGATCGCTATGAACTTTTTCATGTTCCAAAATACTTTCTAATTCTGAAGCAGTGTACAGTGATGAGTTGTACACAATATATTCGAAATAGGAGAAAGGCGCGATATTTTCGTTTATATCTACAAATTTAAAATCGGCTTGCTGTTTGATTTTTTTTCCTTTTATAATAGCATTCAAACTATAAAAGTCAATTGCTAGTTTTATTGTAAAGATTAGAAAACCAATACCGTATAATCCTAGAATAATATAATTCCAATTAAATTCTGCAGATTCATTTTGAGTAACGCTTAATAATGTTGATTGAATATTTGTGTTTAAATCGGGAGCAGCATCAATCCAAATTACTTTCGTGTAAGTCAGTAATGGTAAAATTATTGAGACAATCAAACCAGATAACAGAAACCATCTGTTGCTGTTAAAAAATGTTTCTTTGCGAAGTAAAAAGTAATAAGCGCAATAAAACATAAGCATTAAACTGCTTGATTTTGCGATGTAAATGAAAACTGCTTCCATAACCGATTATTTTTTTTCGTTTTTATTTTCAATCATTGATAAAATCTCACGTAATTCATCTGCCGAAATTTTTTCTTCTTTGGCAAAAAAGGAAACCATGCTTTTGTAAGAACTATTAAAGTAATTATCGATTGCGGTCTTCATAAATCCTTTTCTGTAATCTTCAATTGCTACAATTGGAAAGTATTGATGTGTATTTCCAAAAGCGTTATGTCCAACATATCCTTTTTCTTCCAGATTGCGAACAATTGTCGACAATGTATTGTAATGGGGCTGATCTTCGGTAATTTCTGCCTGAATTTCTTTTACAAAAGCTTTTTTGAGCTTCCATAAAATCATCATGATTTCTTCTTCTTTGTTTGTTAACTTCTGCATCTTCTCTAATTTTAATTCAAACGTACAACTATTTTTCTAGTTACGCAACTATAAAAATAGTTATTTAACTAAAAATTAAGTTTGCTTTCGGTTTTGAGCGCAGAAAGACTATTCAAATTTAATGGTAATAAATTGAATTATAAGGATTTAAAAAGTTAAAAGTTGTTTTTAAGAAATCTTCTCGTTGACTAAAGCATTCTTAATCCAGATGCAGCACCCAGTTGCAACAACGCCAATACATGCCATGAAAAGCCAATTGATTTGATAACCAAATCGGGTAATAATTTCAAATCCAAGTTTAGAACTAATAATATGCGCTAGACTAAAACTCATAGTATATAGTGCCATGTATCTGCCTTCTTGCCCGCGAGGTGCACGACTTAAAGCAAAAGCATTAGAAAATGGAAAAGTAAGAACTTCACCAATAGAAATACACACCATACTTACAACTAAAATTCCTGCCCAGAAATTAATTAATAATAAAAAGAAACTACTAGCCATTACAAAAGACCCTACAATAATAATTCTGATTTTTGGAAAAGCTTTTCGTTCTAAAAATCCAACAGTTGGCATTTCGAGAGTAAAAATCAATAATCCGTTTAAAGTCATTAATAAGCCTGTTTGAAATTCGCTTAGACCAAACTTTTCATTATGATATAAAGGTAGAGTAGTAAATAGCTGGAAGAAAATCATTGCTGTAATGAAGCTTACAAATAAGAAAACCCAGAAAATTTTATCATGAAAAACAGATTTTATATCTGCAGCGCTTTCTTCTTTATCATCGTGGGTAACTTTTTTCTTTTCTTTTACTAATAAAGCAAAAATGGAAATGGAAACAATACAAGAAGCTCCATCAACCCAGAAAAGGCCAGAATAACCCATTCCCATAATAATTAAACCTCCAAGAGCTGGTCCTGCGGCAAAACCTAAATTTACAGCAAGACGTACAAGTGTAAGTGCACGAGTACGGTTTTCTGGTTTTGCATAAGCACCAAGAGATACAAACATAGCAGGACGAAACATATCTGCAATTGTCATAAGAACAAACATTGCAGCACAAAGTGACCAGAAAGTGGTAATAAATTGCACAAAAAATAGAGAGACTCCACTGGTAAATAAACTGAAAATCATGATTTTATAAAAACCAATTTTGTCTGATAATTTGCCTCCAAGCCAAGAACCCAACATTGATCCTAATCCAAAAGCAACCATAATCCATCCGACTTGATTGTATGTAAAATGAAGATCTTCCTTTAAATATTTAGACAAAAAAGGAAGAACCATTGTTCCAGCGCGGTTAATAAAAGTGATGATGGCAAGGATCCAAACTTCTCTGGTGAAACCTCGAAAGTTGTTAATGTAATGAGTTAGTGCGGTTTTAAGCATTTTATGTGATAAATTATCGTCACAAAGTTAGCAAACTTTGTCTCGTTAAGTGGTTGTTGTTTTGTTACTTTTGAACTATTTTTGCAGAAAATTTCTAAGATGAAAACTATAAACGCCCTAGCTTTATTGTTGGTATTTAATTTTGGCTTTGCCCAAAAAAAGTTCAATAAAGCCGATGCTCAAAAATTCCAAAAGAAAATCAATGCAGAATATGCTGATCCTAAGACAAGTCCGTTGATGGCTGAAGATTTAAAAACTTTTAAAAGCTTAGATTTTTTTCCCATTTCTGAAACTTATTTTGTGAATGCTACTTTAGTAAAAGCAAAAGGCGGAAAAGTTTTTGAAATGAAAACTTCAGGAACTCGTACTCCTAAATATATCAAATACGGAACTTTAAACTTTAAAATAAACGGAAAAGCTTTTCAGCTTGCAGTTTATCAGAGTTTAGAACTTTTGGTTCAGGAGCAATATAAAAACCATCTTTTCTTACCTTTTTCAGATTTAACAAGCGGGAAACAAAGTTATATTGGCGGTCGTTATATCGACTTAGAAGTTCCAAAAGGAAATACGATAGCAATCGATTTTAATCAAGCTTATAATCCGTATTGCGCTTATAATTATAAGTATTCTTGTCCGCTTGTACCTCAGGAAAATGATTTAAAAATCGAAATTAAAGCAGGAGTAAAAGCTTTTCATTAATGGAATATTTTAATTTTCATACTCATCAATTTACCAATCAATCTAATGTCTTAGAACTGGTTAATCAGTATCCAAAAGATTTTGATGCTGAAATTCCATTTTATTCTATTGGGATTCATCCTTGGTATATTGACGAAAGTCGAATTGATGAAGATTTGAAAATTATAGAAGAAAAATTGCAAACTCAAAATTGCTTGGCAATTGGCGAATGTGGTTTAGATAAAAGAATTGAGGTTCCTTTTGATTTACAAGTTTCAGTTTTTGAGAAACAGTTAGAATTAGCAGAAAAATACAGAAAACCAGTTGTTATTCATTGTGTTGCGGCTTATCAGGAAGTAATGGCTATCAAGAAAAAAAGGAAAGTGACAGTTCCATTGATTATTCATGGTTTCTCAAAGAATAATCAATTGGCAGAACAATTAATTGCTGCCGGTTTTTTTCTTTCATTTGGAAAGTATTTGTTAAAGAATCCAGATTTGAAATCGGTTTTTAAAAACGTTCCAAACGATCGTTTTTTCTTAGAAACGGATACTATTGAAGAATCGATTCAGCAAGTATACGAATTGGCTTCTGAGTATAAAGAGTTAAATTTGATAGAATTAGAAGAAGTTATTTCAAGTAATTATAGAAAGATATTTAAACAATAAAAAGAATAAAAAGTAAATAGTTTTGTGTTCAAAGTTTGTCACCCTGAGCGAAGTCGAAGGGCATTCCAATTAGAACAGGGCTTCGACTTCGCTCAGCCTGACAACAGGGAAAAACTAGAAACATTAAACTTGAAACAAAAAATAAAAATCAACAAAAAAGAATATATGGCAGAATGGACAGAAAGAGCTGAGCTTTTGTTTACTAAAGAAGGATTAGAAAATTTACAAAAATCTAATGTCTTAGTCGTTGGATTAGGTGGTGTTGGATCTTTTGCGGCAGAATTTTTAGCAAGGGCAGGTGTAGGAAATATGACAATTGTAGATGGAGACGTTGTAGATATTACTAATATCAATCGTCAATTGCCAGCTTTGCATTCAACAGTTGGTCAGCCAAAAATTAAAATTGTAGGTGATCGTTTAATGGATATTAATCCAGAATTAAATCTAACTCGTGTTCAAGAATTTCTTTCTCCAGAACGCGCTTTTGAGATTGTTTCTCCAGAATTTGATTATGTTTTGGACTGTATTGACAGCATTACTCCAAAATTAAATCTAATTATTGCTGCAAAGCGCAAAAGAGTAAAAATCATTAGCAGCATGGGGGCTGGCGGAAAAATGTTGGCTTCTAAAGTAAAAGTAGCTGATATTTCAAAAACTATAAATTGCTATTTTTCTAAAACAATCCGTAAGCGTTTAAAAGAAGTAAAAATTAACAAACTTAAAGTAGTTTTCTCTTCTGAAATTCAAGACGATAAGAGCTTAAAACTAACAGACGGGAAAAACTTCAAAAAATCATTCTACGGAACAAACAGCTATATGCCAGGATTATTTGGTTTACACGCTGCAGAAACAGTGATTAGATATTTGCTTAAAAAATAAGGTTCTAAGATGCTAAGATTCTAAGGTGCTAAGTTTTTTTTAGCTGATAGAGTGAATCTTAATTTTTTAGACCTTATAAATAGAACTTAAAGCAAGCTTTGTCAAAGTTTTAAACTTTGACAAAGCTAAATACAAAAGAGAGAAACCTTAGAATCTTAGTATCTCAGAATCTCAGAAACTTAAAAAAAATGATTAAAACAGTAATTTTTGATATGGATGGCGTAATTGTTGACACAGAGCCTGTTCATCGTTATGCCTATTATTTACAATTTTCAGAATTGAATATCGAAGTTCCTGAAGAGATGTATACCACATTTACAGGATTTTCTACTAGAAACACATTTCAAACTTTAAAAAGTTATTTTCCAAGTGTAGAGCAGGAGGTGGAAGATTTAATTCAGAGAAAAAGAACCATTTTTAATGATGCTTTTGATACTAAGGAAGATTTGTATCTTTTGGATGGTGTTGAAGATTTAATTAAAGATTTGTATAACAACGGAATGCAGTTAATTTTAGCTTCTTCGGCTTCAAAAGTAACAATTAATCGTGTTTTTACAAGATTCAATTTACATCAATATTTTACACATATTGTAAGTGGGGAAGATTTTCCTCAGTCAAAACCAAATCCGGCGATCTTTATTCATGCAGCTTCACTTTCTGTTGCGGCAAAAGAAGAATGCATCATTATTGAAGACAGTACCAATGGTATAAAAGCGGCAAAAGGCGCAGGAATTTACTGTATAGGATATAACAGCGAGCATTCGCATCTTCAAGATTTGTCTGAAGCTGATTTAGTTATTGAACATTTTAATGAACTAAATGCTGAAAAAATATCACAGCTAAAGGGTTGAATTATAGAAAATTTAACATTTGTTCCCTGATTGAATTTGTAAATTTGAATAAAAATAAAACTTAAAATAATGAAGAAACTACTTATTGCTTTAGCCCTGATCTTAGGACCATTAGCATCAGAAGCACAAGTAAAAACGCCGCAAGCAAGTCCAAAAGGATATATCAAACAAACTGTTGGTTTAACCGACGTCGAAGTTACCTATTCAAGACCTGGAGCAAGAGGAAGAGCTGTGTTCGGAAATCTAGTTCCTTTTGGAAAATTATGGAGAACTGGAGCTAACGAAAATACAATCATCAACTTTAGCGATGATGTAATAATCGACGGAAAAACGCTAAAGAAAGGAAAATATGCAATTTACACAGTTCCAAGAATTGAAAGTTGGGATATCATTTTTTACCTTTCTACAGACAACTGGGGATTACCAGAAAACTGGAGCGATGCTTATGTAGCTTTAAAAACTACTGTAAAAGAAGATGCGCTTCCAACTCCCGTTGAAACTTTTACAATTGGCATTAACGGTTTAGATCCTAATTTTGGATATTTGGATATTTCTTGGGAAAACTCTCATGTAGCTTTAAAGTTTGAAGTTCCAACAGCTAAAATTGCTGTAGCTAGTATTGATAAAGCTTTAGCTGGTCCAACATGGAATGATTATTTCAATGCTTCTCAATATTTATTTCAATCAAACGGAAATATTGAAACGGCTAGAATTTATGTAGATAAAGCTCTAGATATGAGCTCAGATAAGCCATATTACGTTTCAAGATTGAAATCGTTGATTCAGGCAAAACAAGGTGATAAAAAAGGAGCAATTGAAACAGCAAAAGCTTCTCTGGCATCTGCAGAAGCTGCAAACAACGCTGATTATGTAAAATTGAACAAAGATAGTATCGCTGAATGGAGCAGATAAGACTTTAAGTCTCATTTATAAAATTTAAAAAATTCCAAAGCTTTCGAGTTTTGGATTTTTTTTGTTTTTTTTTTACCGCAAAGAGCGCAAGATTTTTTGATTTGCTTGTTCTTTAACGCAAAGTTCGCAAAGCTATAGTAGATAAACTTTGCGAACTTTGCGTAATCCTTTGCGTTCTTTGCGGTAAAATAATTCTAGTTTAAACTAGGTGGTTCAGGAATTTTTACTGTTTTTTTAATTTTCTTTATTAAAAGATAAAAAGTAATTCCTCCAAGAATGATTAACAAAGCGATCTGAAGCTGGCCAAGTATATTATTTCTATTGTACATTGCATTTGCAGCGGCAAGTTTTGCTTTTCCTTCTTCAATCTGAATTTGCGATAGAGATTCAAGTGTTTTTAAAGCTTCAGTACTAGAATTGGCTATTTTATCCCAATTTTTGCTTTCTACCTGCTTGTTTATTTCTTTACAGGAAAGTAAAAAGGCATCAAAATATTGTTTTTCTTTATTGGTTAAAACCGTTTTAGCGTACAAATCATCAATTGTGTGAATAATATTTAGTGTATGAATGATTTCATCTTTTTTAATGTTATCACTTAGGTTCAATTTTTCGGCTTCAGCTTTTATAAAATGAAGTTCTTTAGAATATTGAAAAATGTAATGCGCTACTACCAATCGGTCCTTATAAATCGCATTAATATTATCGTTTACGTTTTTGGAATTTAGTAAAGTATTAAAATTTCCAAGTAAAATAATCAGCATTACGATTAATAGAATAAAAGCAGCTTTGGTTTTGTTGCTGTATTTTTTTGAATCTCTCATGATGACGATTTTAGGAGTTAAAATAGCATTCTTGCGATAGACTAAAATAGTGTTTTTTACTTAGAATAATGGAAAATCCGATCGCAATCTAAGTTTTCAGGATGCTGTTCACTACATCTTTTGCTTTTCCTACAGTTTATCTGATGTTGCTTCTATCCAGGCTAGGTTATTATTTTTTTTAGAAGAAAAGGAATTTATTTTTAAAACTTATAGAATTTAATTTGTTTTCCATTTGCTTCAAAAATTAGCTCGTTTTTAAGCTGAAAATCAAACTTGTTTCCTTCCCATATATTTTCAAACTTATTTTTTGATGTTGGTTCAAGAAGAAAAAGTGACTGATTGTTGAAATTTGCATATAACCTTTTATTATTGAGTGAAATAGTAATAATTTCTTGATTTTTATGGCTTTTATAAATACCAGTTATCATTTCTAAATCTTCCTTAACGGGTTCATAAGCCTCAAAGTTGATTGCATAAGGTTTGTTGAAATAGTTGCTTAATGCAGCAATTAAAATCTTTTTCTTATCATATATTGCACCGTTTGTAACTATAGCAATAGCTAATTTGTCATTTGGAAAATAGGATAGAAGCGAACTAAAACTATCTATTTGGCCACGATGAACAAAACCATTTTTGTCATAAAAAGGAAGTGCAAAAATTCCCATTCCATATTTGTCTTGAATCTGAGTCATCATTTTTAAACTCTCAGAACTAATAATTTTTCCTTGAAAAAGCTTTTCAATAAAAAAAGTCAAATCTGATGGAGTTGAAACAATTGCGCCTGCTCCTAAAGGAACTGTCATATCTCCTTCAGAATCTTTTTCCCATTTGTCAGCGTAATAGTAAGAGTAACACTCATTATTCTGAATATTAATTTTACCACCAAAGTAGGTGTTTTTTAGTTTTAAAGGTTTTATTATTTGTTCTTGTAATAGTTCTGAATACGTTTTTTTATACGTTTTTTCAAGAATTAAAGTCAGCAGATAATAATTAGAATTGCTATAATCTGCTTTAGAATCAGGTTCAAAATCACTTGGAAATTTACTTATAATAGAGATCATTTCTTCTTGTGACTTTGCTTTGGTGTATCCATTAGCAAATTCATCGGCTGCTAAAAGTTCATGAATTCCACTTCTGTGATTTAGCAAATTGCGGATAGTAATTTTTTGCGAATTTACAATTGTTGGAAAAAACGAATTAATAGTCTGGTCAAGACTGATTTTTTTTAATTCGACAGCTTTTAATACCAAAGCTGAAGTGAAAATTTTGGTTGTAGAACCAATACGAAATTTAGTATTCGCAGATAAAGATATGTTGTTAGCTATATCTGCCTTCCCAATAGAATTTGAATAAATCTGATTTCCATTTTTAGAAATGGAAATGCTTCCCATAAATAGGTTTTTATCGTTTAAAGCTTTGAATAGGCTATCAAGTTTTGCATTATTAAGTTTTTGCGATTGAACATTGGATAGTGTAATTGCAAAAGCAAAAACAAGGCAAAATTTAATTTTCATTTTTCTCTATCAATTTATAATTGAAAGATAGATTATTTTAATATTCGATACTATTATTTATTTCTTCTTTTTTAAAAAATAAAAACTGAATTAAAAGCGCCAACACAATCGTTAAAATAGCTCCAATAAAATTTAGCCATAAATACCCCAGTTTTTCTTGTCTGTAAATCATAAAATAATAGATTACAAAAATGGTAAGCTGACTTATAATCGCACTAATAAACATTGATTTTGCTTGAACTCGTTTAGTATAAAAAGCTACAAGAAATATTCCTAAAACGGTTCCGTAAAATATGGAACCAATAATATTTACAAGCTGAATTAAATTTTCAAATAATGTTCCAACGCAGGCAAAAAGTATTGCTACAACTCCCCAGAAAAGAGTGAAAAACTTAGTAACGTTCAAATAGTGTTTCTCTGATTTTTCTTCTTTCTGATTTCGCTTATAAATATCAATCGCTGTTGTAGAAGCCAAAGCCGTCAATCCAGAAGCTGTAGAAGACATTGCCGCTGAAAGAATAACGGCCAGCAACAATCCGATTAGGCCTTTTGGCAGATAGTGCAGAATAAAATGAAAGAATACATAATCTTTATCATTTGTTTCTGAATTGCTATCGGCTCTTGAGATTATTTCTTTGGCTTTATCGCGAAGATCTTTTTCTTTGTTTGATAAAGCAACCAATTCTTTACGCAAAATAGGATTATCATAATCTTGATTTAGCTGATCGATATATAATAAATTAATAACTTTTTTATCTTCAGAAAGCTTAACTAGCTTTTCTTCCAAAACATGATATTCTTGCTTGTAAGCAGACTTCTCAATAGCTATTTTATTATTCGGATTAAAATTTAATGGAACTGGGTTGAATTGGAAAAATACAAAAACCATAACTCCGGTTAAGAGAATGAAGAATTGCATTGGAACTTTCAGAAGTCCGTTCATAATTAATCCCATTTGGCTTTCGCGAACTGATTTTCCAGATAAATAACGTCCCACTTGCGATTGGTCTGTACCAAAATAGGCGAGAGCTAGAAAGAAACCTCCTGTAATACCGCTCCAAAAAGTATATTTTTCTTCAGGGTCAAAAGAGAAATCAACGATATTCATTTTGTCATTAGCACCGGCAATATGCATCGCACTATTAAAAGTCATATCGTTTGGCAAGTAATGCAGAATCAAGAAAAATGTGATAAACATTCCAGACATGATTACAAACATCTGCTGTTTTTGCGTAACGTTTACTGCTTTTGTTCCTCCAGAAAAAGTATAAATAATTACCAATACTCCAATAATGATATTCATAACAGTTAAATTCCAACCTAAAAGAGCCGATAAAATAATCGCTGGAGCATAAATGGTTAAACCAGTTCCTAAACCTCTTTGCACTAAAAATAAGATTGCAGCAAGAGAACGTGTTTTGACATCAAATCTTTTTTCTAGAAATTCATAAGCGGTAAAAACTTTGCTTTTATGATATAATGGAATAAAAGTCAAACAAATAACAATCATGGCAATTGGCAAACCAAAGTAGAATTGTACAAAACCCATTCCGTCATGGTAGGCTTGTCCAGGTGTAGATAAAAACGTAATTGCGCTTGCCTGTGTTGCCATTACAGAAAGACCTACAGTATACCAAGGCGTTTCATTATTTCCTAGAATGAAATCTTCTACGTTCTTACTGCCTCGGGTTTTCCAAGAGCCATATCCAACAATAAATAATAATGTTACAATAAGTACGATCCAGTCAAATAGCTGCATAGGTTATGAGTATAATTGCATGATTAAGAAAAAAATAGCAATATAAATTGC
>NZ_DHEI01000083.1:38603-60483 GCF_002399805.1 Flavobacterium sp. UBA4854 | reverse complement strand
TTTAAATCTTGTTTAGGAGCTTCAATTGGTTGTTTTAGAGAAATAATATTCGATAATAATCTGTATGCTCCAGAAACACCTTCTGGTAATTCTCTAAAGAAACTCAAACCTGTGTAAATGTAATAACCTTTTCCGTATGGCGCGACAAGCAAAGCTCCATCTTTCGCAGATTCTCCTTTGTCGTGTGATGAAATAATAGGAGTGAAGGCAGGATCATATTCGTTTGGATAGTATAGACCTTGTTCTTGTTTCCAGCCTTGAAAATCTTTTTCAGAGATTTTATTTGGCGTATTTAAAACAGGATGATTAGGTGCCAAGAAAGTAATTTTAGCATTTTCTTCTGTTACACGATCGTTCGATAATTTAAGCGGATATGGAGCAATTTTGTCTGTTACTAATTTTCCGTTTGTGTTGTATTGAACGATCATATTTTTACCGCTTTTTACAAAATTGAAAAGTATATTTTGCTTGTTTGCCAAAGCATTTACGGTATTGTAAGCACGAATTCCGGTAATTACGGTACTGAAAGAATCTAATTTTTCAGGTGTAATTTCTTCAGGTTTTAAGATCGAAACTTTATATCCCATTTGAGTCAAACTTTCAGGAACTTCATCTCCTGCACCCATAATGTAAGCAATAGCTTCACCAGAAATCTTTAAATCAATTCTAATACATTTTGACTCGGCTGGTTTTAAAACCATTTGTTTAGTGATGTGGCTGAATTCTATATTAGTTTGATCTTTATCAAAACGCTTATTGTCAACAATTGCGACACTTTTTGCGATAACTTCTTCTGGATTAACAGGCGGAGTCACTTCAAAATAAAAGATTTGTTCATTACCTTTTTTGTCTAAAGTAAACGGAATTTCTTTTGGAGAAACAGACCAGCTATTTGGCAATTCTAGTTGTAGATTTCCTTTTACATTATCTTTTCCAGCGCGAACTTTCACTGGAACCATTTTACTTTTGGTGTTTCCAAAAATTAAAACTTTTTCAAGAATAGAAGTAGTCACTTCTGGAACAATATCTAGAAAGTTATACATTTCGCCTTTTACACCATCATTGTATTTGTAGACAACTGTGCGCTCAAACGGAATTTCTATATCGTTGATTTTTACATTAAATACAACTTTTGTATCTCTTATGATATCTGGAGTACCAATGATTTCTTGATTAGAAACGATGTACATTCCAACAGTAGCTTTTTCTTTTAACCAATAAGGCTGTGTGTATTCGATATTGTTTGGAAGCTGTAATTGCAGATTGATTTTCTGGTCATCATTGTTTTTTAAAACAATATTTTGAGCTGTTGTTTGGTTGTCTGGAAGTGTAGTAACGCTAATTAATTGCATTTCTGCAGCGCATCTGTTAATAGCCTCTAGGCTCAATTTAAAAGTGCTTCCTGGAGTTGCTTCCTGCTCGTTGGCAACAGCTTCAAGGTATAAACCAGAACAAGATGCAATAATATTTTTTATGGCAGCTAATTTAATCGTTTTCCAATGTAGATCGTCTAGAGTTTGAATCATAGAATACGCTTTAACTAAATCTGGAATACTGGCTGATGGATTGCTAAAATCGTATTTTGAAATAATTAACGAAATTAAATCTCCAACTGGTTTTCCGTTTTTAACGCGATTCCAGCTTGTATCAATTCCATCAAATAAATTATCTCGTTCTTTTGGAGTTTCTCCATTAATTAGCTCTAAATATTCTGTTTCTTCACCACGAACGCCTGTACTGCCAAAACCTTGCGATTGGTGACGGCTGCGGCTTAAAGCAGCAATTTCTTGATTTGACTTTCCAATTCCAGTGTAGTAAACTCCTGTTTCAATCTTTGTAAATTTTGATTTATTGGCTGCATCAAATTTTTCCTGACTTCCGTAAAACCACCAAGAGGGATTAAAAAACTGACGTTTTACCTGCCAAGGTTTTACATATTTTAATTGTTCAGGATAAACTTTAGGATCGTTTGTTAATTTGAAACTTTCAACGCTTAACATTGCAGAAGAAGTATGATGGCCGTGTGTTGTTCCAGGCGAACGATGATCAAATCTATTGATGATAATATCTGGCTGAAATTTTCTAATAGTCCAAACCACATCGGCAAGTACTTTGTCTTTGTCCCAAATATCTAAGGTTTCTGAGGGATTTTTTGAAAAACCAAAATCATTTGCTCTAGAAAAAAATTGTTCTCCGCCATCTATTTTGCGAGCTTCGATCAATTCTTGAGTTCTGATAACGCCAAGTAATTCGCGCAATTGTGGGCCAATTAAGTTTTGTCCGCCATCTCCTCTTGTAAGAGATAAATAACCAGTTCTGGCATTCATATCGTTGGCTAAATACGAAATCATTCTAGTGTTTTCGTCATCAGGATGTGCCGCAACATACAAAACAGAACCTAAAAAATTTAATTTTTTGATTTGATTGTAAATTTCAACTGAATTTAGTTTTTGTGGCTGTTGCGCAAATGAAATTTGAAAACCTATAAAAAATAGAAGAAAGATTTGAGCCTGTACTTTTCGCATATTCTGGTTAATTGTTTTTTTGAAAGTGCATCAAAAATACTAATTATTTTATGGAACAGTATTTAAATGAAATGTTAATGATTGATTATTTGATTGATATTTTAAGAAATAAAATAAAAAAAGCTGCCAGATTATTTCTGACAGCTTTTCGAAAATATATATTTGATGCCGTTTACTGCTTATTTCAATTTGTTTTCTGTATCAACGTAGTTTCCTGTAATAGTTACGCCAGTATTTTTTGTAACTTTACCATAAACTGTAATTGACGATGTGTTGCCAACGAACTCAATTTGAGCGCCACTATTCAATGTCAAATCTCCCCATATTACAACCGAACCTTCAACCACTAATTTTGCACCAGAGTTGATAATTAATTGTGTTGGAGTAGATTGTTGGTATTTACCTTGAGATAAACTTCCTCTCATATTAAAAGTACCACCACTATTTAAAGTTAAGTTATTAAGAATCGCAATTGAACCACAATGTGTTAAAACAGCTTTAGAGTTAATAATTGCCGAATTAATAGCTGTTGCTCCTTGGTAGGATTTTATGTCATTTGAATTTAAAATCAAATCTTTACCTTGATTATACAAACCGTAAGTTAAACAGCTTGCAAAAGTGGTACTTGGTTTTTCCATTTTAATAATTTTCAAACCACCTGTTCCGCTTGCAACATAAATATAATCACCACTTGATTTTACATAGTTTGAAGAACCTGCAATTCCTACAGAACCTAATAAATTAAGTTGTGTCGTAGATTGGTAAACATTAAGACCTAACGCACCATTTGCAACAAAAGCATAACCGTCATTAAAAGAAACTGCATTTGTTACATTATCTTCACCCGCAGTTGTGATTCCGATAGTCTGCAATTTTGATCCACTATTGATATCGTAGACACCAAGGCCATTTGGACCTTCAGAAACAAAAAGTTTTGTTCCGTCAATATCCATTGTTCTTTTTGCTCCACTTACATCATTAGATGTTGCAAAGCTTTTCTGTAAAGCTAGAGTAGACTGGTTGTAAATGTTAACTCCTTTAGTTCCACTTAAAGTAACCACCTTATCGCTTGTTAAGGCAATAGAACGCAAATCTGCCATTGCGGCTTTTCCTGCTATTACTTTTGTAGAACTGTTTATTTTATATAAACTCCCGTTATCTCCAGTTACTGCAAAATAGTTAGAAGTATTGGCTGCAACATCTGTCGTAACTCTGCTTTCTAAATAATTTGTTTTTAGTTTATCTGTTAATAGCCCTGAACTAAGCTCCATGTTAAACACAATTGCCGGATTTCCCGCAAGCTGAGTATCTTTATCGACATCTTTTGCAGCTCCGATAATTAAATTTGATCCTGAGAAAGTCAGAGAAGTAATATCAGTATTTGGAATTAAAGCAGAAGTAACCAATTTAGGTTTGTAAGGATCTGAAACATCAATAACGTCAATTGCTCCAGAATAAGCATCGCCTCTCATGATATAAGAAACATAAGCATAATTTCCGTTTACAGTAACGTGACTGGCTTGAAGTGTTCTTCCGTTTGCATCAACTGGTGGTTTTACTTCGGCAATTTGAACAAGAGGGAAAGAAGTGTTGGTAGTCTCCGCAGATTTTCCTGTCAAAGCACCATTTTCGATCGAAATTACCCCAGAATTAGTTAAGTCAAGTCTTTTGTTTAAAGTAGATTGATCTGAGGTAATAGTAATGTTATTTGACGATTGTCCATCGTTTTTGTTGTCATTGTTATCGTCACAACCTATTAACAGTGACATTGCTAAAAATGAAAGCAAATAAACATTCTTTTTCATAAATTTCTTTTTTGGATTTTAAAATTCGGCGCAAATATATATTATAATTGTATTAATAAAGTGCTTTTTTGACGAAACTTATTGCAATACAGTTATTTATGTTGAATATACAACATTTTAACAAAAGATGCAATTAAACAATTCATAAAAAAAGAGAGTATCGTTTTTTTGATACTCTCTTGTATTGATTGCTAATGATTTAACATTATCTTCTTCCGTGGCCTCTTCCATGATCATCATGCCCGTGATCGTCATGGTGTCTATCGTGTTTGTCATGCTTATCGTAATGTTTGTAGTCTTTACGATCGTAGTGACGACGATCATTGTAGCCGTATATTGGTCTTGGTTTGTATGGTCTTTGTGGAGCTCCATGATATCCTTTATAGTATTTTACTCTGTGACGGTCGAAATAAGTATAAGGAGTTCTACCATGATAATCTGTCAATACTACTTTATAACCTCCATATAAATCGTAGTTTCTATATTGTCTTGGCAAGTAAGCGGCTCTTACCCATTTTCCTCCTCCGAAATAGATAAATTGAGCAGCACGAACATCGTAGTAAGCTTCAACATCTGGAAGATAGTAATATTCCATTTCGGTATATCCGACTGGTCCCCAAGCAGGTGGGTTTCCTATATTCACGTTTATCGATACTTGGGCTTGTGTGGCGTTTGCAACCATTAGAAATAATCCGGCGATTGCTAATTTTATCGTTTTCATCTTTTGTTAATTTTATAATGTTAATCTTGAATAGGGATATTCATATACTGTGCCAAAAAATAAAAACAGATGTATTTTGTCGGATAAAAATGCATTTCAACGAGTAGCTAAAACGTTATAAATGGTTTAATTTATTGGTTTTTAATGTTTTATTTCATTTTTGAAATTTTGCAAAAAAAAAACAAAAATTACTTATAATTGACAATTCTTGGTTTCGCAAGTTCAAAGCTTTGAAGTCCATAATCAGTCGTTTCAAAAGTATTTGTTTTAAAGACATTATCTCCTTGTTGTGGAATACTTGGATAATAAGAAAGCGAAAGCTGGAAAGAACTGAAAACCAAATAGTCATTACTGATTAATAGTCCGATCGTTAATTTAGAATAAGGCTTGTTTTTGGTCATAGCGATTTCAGGACTTCCTAAAACCGCGATTGAATAATTAAAAAAGGGATTTAAGCGGAAACCTAATAAAGAATGCGGAGAATATGTCTGCGTTTGCAATGACAGAACCGCTTTGCTTGTTCCGTACAAATAACTATTAAATCCTGCCAAGCCATTTTGCCCATTAATGTTTAATTGATCTCCAATAATATCGTCTCTATTTATTCCAATTACGACTTCCGGATTTACGAATTGTCTAATCTTCCATTTTCCTATACTGTATAACTTGGTAAAATAATTGGATTCAAACAAAAATGAGGTTTGATAGGTTTTCGACTGATGAAAGAATGTTCCAGCTTCAAAATTCATACTCAGAAATCCCAGACGGTAATAATTTCCAAAAGAAAACTGGGCTCCAACATAAGGTCTCCAAAACGTATTTTTATATTGATAACCAAAAGTGACTCCATATATTCGTCCTATTGGAACGTCTTCAGTTTGCCCGTTTCTAAAAATATAGCTGTCTTTTATAAATTTTCGCGTATTTAACCCAATTCCGCTAAGAATTAGTTTTTCAGAAGAATAAAAATGATTCGGGTCATAAATTTCTGAAGGCGTCTCACTATAATTTACATTTAGAAAACGTGCTGTTGTAATTAGATTCGTAATAGCTTTATTTTGGTCTTCGTACATTTTAAAAGCACGTCCAACCCAAACATCTTGCGAAGTATATTTTTTAGGCTGATAAGCAAAAGTCGAATCTGGTGCCTGCAATGTGTCCCTCCTAAAGCTTTCGTCGACGTAAAATCCTCCTGCCCATTTAGTCAAAGGAGAGTAGAAGTCTCTTTCAATATCTATACTTTTAATATAATTATTGTCTAAATCCATATTGTAATGAAGAACTGTCCCTATATAAGTATTTTTAATATTTGGGATTGTATAAGTTGCGTCGTTGGCAGTTCGTCCATCATCAAAACGGTTGGTAAAACGATATTCTAATTGCTGTCCGCTTCCAAAGAAATCTTTTTCCTTAAAACCAATCGACATTTGATTGCTAGAAATCGAAAATCTCGGAATGGTACTCCAGGAATCTAAAACGCGAATTGTTACATCTACAGAATCTGACGCCTGTCCAACACTTTGATTGGAGATTCTAACAGCTGTTACATAGCGTTGCGCACGAATTAAACGTTCAGACTCGAGTACTTTATATGTATTGTAAGGAGTGTTTTTCTTAAAAAGCAGTAAATTATAAATTGCTATTTTTTTCGTTTTTAAATGCATTCTATTACCCATTCTTTCTCCCCAATTTTTAGGAACTTGATTTGTATCAGCAACAGAATAACCAAAAGGATCTAGAGTGATAATATTGATTTTTCTAATGATTTTGCCATCGTAATTGGTTGAATCAATAGGAACGAGCAATTCTTCTTTTTTCTTCGGTTTTTTAGATCTAAAGAATAATTTATGCATTGCTTGCGTAAATTTATTCTTCTTAGAATAATTTCTAATTCTAGTATATATTTCTGTAGTGTCTTTTTGAGTTTTTGGCTCTTTTTTAGTTTGATCTACCTGCGCATATCCGCTTTGCAAACAAAAGCACAACAAAATAAAAATCAGTATTTTTTTTTGTAAAGACATTCGGTAGTTTTCTTCTAATAGTTTAAAGTTTTATGAATATAAGGAATAAACAAATGCTATGCTAGCATAACGTTCTTTTTAATTTTCTGTTGTAATTTTTCTTTTTCTCCAGACAAATTTCCGCGGAACATGATTTCCCATAAGATATCCCCAAGCAGAAAGCGAGTCAATTCGATCAAAAATAATTTTAAGAATTGCTAATAACGGAATTGCTAAAAACATTCCCGCAATTCCGGCAGCGGCACCTCCAACAATAATTCCCATAATAGAAACAAAAGCATTTATTTCTACTTTAGTATTAATAATTAGCGGAACAAGCAGATTATTATCAATAAACTGAACAATAATGTTCACAATTAGAATTCCGAGAATTACTGAAATTTCTCCAGACCCTGTTAACGATGCCAGCACTGTAAT
Organism: Flavobacterium sp. UBA4854; assembly: GCF_002399805.1. Classification (NCBI taxonomy): domain Bacteria; kingdom Pseudomonadati; phylum Bacteroidota; class Flavobacteriia; order Flavobacteriales; family Flavobacteriaceae; genus Flavobacterium; species Flavobacterium sp. UBA4854. Next base: position 52,994 of record NZ_DHEI01000083.1, on the reverse strand, counting down.
AACTCCAGCAATAAAAATTCCGATATAAGGAATCAAATTTAGAATTCCTGTAATCAATCCGAGAAGGATGAAATATTTTACGTCGATAATCCATAAACCTAAACCAGTTAATATCGATACCACGATCATTTCAATAATTAAACTTACAATATAATTATTGATAGAAACTTTAATCTGAGACAAAATATCCTGCAAAACTGCATGATTCTCTTGTTTGATTAATTTGGCAAAAAACAATTTAAAATGTTCTTTATAAATTAAAAACAGAAAGGTGTAAACGATCATAATCGTGCTGTCCAAAAGAACATCACTTATGGAAATGATGAATGACCCTAATTTAGCTTGACCTGTTTTAACAGAGTCTTTTGTAACAGAATCCAAATATTTCTTTTGATCGCCAATGCTTACCTCAAAATTTTCTCTGATAAATTTATGAATTTCAAGAATAAAAGAATTTGCATTTTTCTTTATCGTCTCAAAATCATTTGCCATATAAGTCGCTTGATAAGAAATGAAGACCAATACCGCCACAATTACAGATATAAAAATAGCGAGACAAATAATTGCGGCGAGATGCCTTGGCAATTTAAGTTTTGTGTTAAAAAAAGTAAATATCGGAAGCAGTAAAACGGCAAATAAAAACGCCATTAAAACTGGTGTAAGAATATCTTTTCCGATGCAAAAAATAAATGCAAAACAAATTAAGGAAACAAGAATAAAGGAAAGTTTTGCATAAAAGGGTAGTGTTACAGGCCGAGTCATTTTAATTTTATTTAGCTGAATTTATAAAACAAATATTACACTTTATTTGTCTTTTTACGTTCTAGCTTTTCTCGTGCTCGTTATAAAATTCCCATTAGAATTTAGTCAAAAAACTCGCGTTCTTCATGCTTTGCAGGAATAATAGAAATTCCTTTCTGAAGTAGTAAATTGTTAGGGAAAATTATTTTTTCTCCTTCTTTAGTTTTTAAGCTTACATGAAATGTATTAATATCTTCGATTTCAGCTTCAATAGGAAAATCTTTGTCATGAATTTTAATGGTGTCTCCAATCCTAAAAGGAAAAGAGAAAAACAGAACCATTCCTGAGGTAATATTGCTCAAAATAGACCATTGTGCAAACATGGCTACACCAATTACAGTTGCAATAGAAGAAATCGTAATAAAAATATCTTCTGTCTGAACTCCCCAGATTATTATCAAAATGGTTACAAGAAGTATATTCATTAAAATATTAATATACTTAATAACCAAATTGGTACGATGTTCAAATAATTGGCTTGTAGCCGCAAAACGCCTTATTAGTTTAGCAATTACTATACGCAATACAATCAAAACTCCGATAAGAATGATTGTTGCGATTATTTCTCGGCTATACTCTTTAAAAGAAAACATAAATAAATTTTTAGACTAATGTAGTCAAAAATTCGTAAACTTTGGCTGTCGGAAGCCCCATTACATTGGTATAAGAGCCTTCTACTTTTGCAACTGCCATAAAACCAAACCATTCCTGAATTCCGTATGCACCAGCTTTATCATAAGGTTTGTAGTTTTCTATATAATATAAAATAGCTTCGTCAGACAAATCGTTGAAAGTTACTTTTGTAATATCGTGCAATAGAGTAGAAGAGGTTGCTGTTTTAAAACAAACCGAAGTGATTACATCATGTGTTGTATTGGACATCGATTTAATCATAGCAAAAGCTTCTTCAGCGCTTTTTGGTTTTCCTAAAGCTTTATTTTGGTGCCAAACAATCGTATCGCTTGTTACCAAAATTTCATTTTCTTTTAATTCGCCTTCAAAAGCATTCGCCTTTAATTCGGCAAGATAATCAGTTATTTCAGCCGCTTTTAATTCTGGCGGATAAATTTCCTCAATGTCTTTTAAGCGAATTTCAAAATCAAGATCTAAATCCTTAAAAAACTGCTGTCTACGTGGCGAACCAGAAGCTAAAATGATTTTATATTTTTTTAGTTTTTCTTTAAGCATTGTATTTGATATTTAAGGCGATAACCAGGATTGATAAAATTCCGAAGAACAAAATAAGTTTTAAAATGGTGCTCAAGTGATGAAATTCTTTTTGAGATTTTGCACTGAAAATTTTAACGATAAAATAAAGTAATGGCGCCAAAATTGTAGCAAAAGCATAAAATACAGCAATATAAAGTTTGTTTTGCATAAGGTAAGTGTTGCAATAAAGTCCAGAGATGATAAACGCAACGATAGCAAAACCTAAAGCAATTTTTGCAGCTCTGCTCACTCCAATTGCAACTGGCAAAGTATTCATTCCCATATTATAATCACCATTTACATCTTCAATATCCTTTACAATTTCGCGGATAAAATTAATTACAAAAGCAAATATGGCATAATCGCTTAGAATCGAGAATAGACTTGCCATTTGAGCTTGGTTTTCGGCTGTTGTAGCAGGAAAAAGATCAAAAACACCAATTATTAGTACACTTGCTGCTAAAAGCAAAGCCACAACAAAATTACCTAAAAGCATAATTTGCTTGAGACTCGTAGCATAAAAATACAAAAGCGAGGCAATTAAAATGAAAAGTGAAGCAAAAGTCGGTCTCATGATAATATTCGACAAAATAAAACCAATGGCAACTCCAGAAATATTCAAACCTATATAAATATTGTAAGCAGCAGTTTCTGTGATTCCTTTGCCAACAACAACATCATTTGGTTTGTTTATACTATCTGTTCCTACATCGAAAATGTTATTGATTACATAGCCTGCAGCAGCAAGAAGTACAGTGCTTAAAACTAACAATCCGTATTGCCAATCTGCCAATGCCAGCGGGACTTGTTGTTGTTTTAAAAAAGCATAACGAAAAAGCAACTGCATAAATGCAAGCATTAAAAGGTTTTTGTAACGAATAAGATTTAGGAATTTCATTTTTTTAGGTTCTGAGGGGCTAAGATTCTAAGATGCTAAGTTTTTTCAATTAACAATTTATAATTAACAATTCACAATTAAATTAATCGTGTTTTCCGTTAAAGTACTCCATCCATTTTCCTTGCACTTTCATTACTTGTTCGATAACATCTCTTGCAGAACCGCGTCCGCCTTTTACGTGCGAAATATAACGGCAGATATTTTTAATTTCTGGGCTTGCATCTTGCGGACAAGTTGGAAGTCCTACTAATTTCATTACATGAAAATCTGGGATATCGTCTCCCATATACAGTACGTTTTCAGGTTTGATATTGTTTGATTCACAATAAGCTATGAAAGTTTTTACTTTATCAGGAGTTCCTAAATGAATGTCATTTATACCCAAATTACGAAGACGAATACGAACGCCTTCATTGCTTCCTCCAGAAATAATGCAAACATGATAACCGCTTTCAATTGCAGCTTTCATTGCGTAGCCATCACGAATATTCATTGTTCTTAACATTTCGCCTTCATTGGTTACAAAAACAGAACCATCTGTAAGTACGCCGTCTACATCAAAAACAAAAGTTGTGATGTCATTCATTATTTCTTTATAACTTTTTCCCATTATGCTGTATAGATTGTGTTAGGATTTTATAGATATTTTTTTTGTTTTCGTCTTGTAAAAAAGCCATATGCGCATCAGTTGTAATAGAATCATGCCGTATTGCCGGTCCGGTTTGCGCATTAATAGGATCTAATGTATTGATTTTGTCTGCTGTTTCCTGAATTAAAGGTTTTAAAACAGCAAAAGGAACTTGGTTTTCTTCACAAATTTCATGTCCTATTTGGTATAAATGATTGGTGAAATTGCTAACAAAAACAGCTGCAACATGAAGCGCTTTGCGTTGTTCTGAACTAATAGAATAAACTGCAGTCGAAACGCTTTTTGCAATGGTTTCCAATAGTTTAAAATCGGCTGTGTTTTCAGCTTCCAAACAAAAAGGAACAACGGAATAATCTAATGTTTTGTTCTTAGAAAATGTCTGCAACGGATAAAAAACACCACGACGATTTTTCGGATTTAATAGTTCTATTGAGGATGTTCCAGAAGTATGAACAACTAATTGATTGTTAAAAGGAAGTTCATTTGAAACTTCTGTAATCGCATTGTCAGAAACTGAAACAATATGTAAGTCAGCAGGTTCTAAAGCTTTAAAATCTGTGACAATCTTTTCAGAATCAATCAAATGGAGTACAGCTTCTTTCTTGCGAGAAAAAACCTGTTTAATTTCAACAATTTTGCTACTAGAAAAAGCTTTTATCAAATGCTGTGCGACATTGCCCGAACCTATTATTGTTATCTGAATCATGAAAGCAAAATTAGTATTATTTTTTTTAATGCTGTTGTGTATTGAGTATACATAAATGCTTTTTTAAAGTTTTTATTGTTCTCTATTTTTTGTTAGAATCCTAACACTTTCTATAAAAAAGACATTATTTAAAAATAACATCTTTGTTTTGTAAGTTTAAACTTTATATATTATCAATTTGTTTGAAAAATAGTCTTTATTTTTGGTTTTTATTAACAAAAGCCAAAGCCTGCTAATCAACATTTTTAAGTACTTTTGTCGCACTTTTATACAATGTAATCCCTAAGAAATGGATAAAAAAATATTCTCCTTTTTGTTTTCTACACGTTTAATGGCCGTTCTTTTTTTAACATTCGCAATTGCAATGGGTGTTGGAACTTTTATCGAAAGTAAATACAATACCGATACAGCCAGAATACTAATTTACAATACTTGGTGGTTTGAAGCGATTATGGCCATCTTTATGATCAATTTCTTCGGAAATATCAAAAAATACCAATTGCATAAAAAAGAAAAATGGGCAACACTTTTGTTGCACCTTGCTTTTGTTTTTATCATTTTAGGAGCTTTTATTACTAGATATATCAGTTACGAAGGAATGATGCCAATTCGCGAAGGAGCGGCAGAAAACCAAGTTTATTCAGATAAAACCTTTTTAACCATTTTTGCAGACGGTGAATATAAAGGAGAAATGAAAAGAAGAGTTTTTGAAAAAAATCTTTTGTTATCTCCTGCTACTAACAACGATTTTACTATTTCAGGAAAATTTGATGAAACTCCTTTTGAAGTTACTTATTCAAACTATATCATGGGAGCTAAAGAAGTGGTAAAACCGGATCCAAGCGGAACTTTATATCTTAAATTAGTTGAAGCCGGAGCTGGTGGAAGAGAAGAACACTACTTGAAAGAAGGTGAAGTTCAGAATATTCATAATGTTTTATTTGCTTTAAATAAACAGACAGACGGTGCGATTAACATTAATACAACTGGAAAAGAATATACAATCCAGACTCCATTTGAAGGTGAATTTATGCGAATGGCAGATCAATTTAAAGGAAAAGTTACAAAAGACAATGTACAGCCTTTAATGATGCGTTCTTTATATAGCATTGGAGATATTAGAATTGTATTTCCAGAGCCTCCAATGAAAGGAAAAGTAGAGTACGAATCAAATAATGATTTTAAAGCAAAATCTCATACTGACGCCTTAGTGGTTAAAGTAAAGGCTGAAGGCCAAGAAAAAGAAGTAATGGTTTTTGGTTCTAAAGGTCAGGTTGGAGAAGCTAAAACAGTTAAAATTGGTAATATAGAATATTCTTTATTCTACGGAAGTAAAGCGTACATTTTACCATTTAAAATTCGTTTAAATGATTTTATTGCTGACAAATATCCTGGAACAGAAAAAAGCTATTCTGCTTTTAAAAGTAAAGTTACCGTTCAGGATTCTACAGAAACTTTTGATGCAGATATTTTCATGAATCACGTTTTAGATTACAAAGGATATCGTTTCTTTCAGTCTTCATTTGATCCAGATGAAAAAGGAACTGTTCTATCTGTAAATCATGATTTTTGGGGAACTAACATTACTTATTTAGGATACTTTTTATTATACATTGGTTTAATGGCAATTATGTTTACTAAGCATTCTCGTTTTGGTGATTTGAAACGTAAACTTGAGGCTATTCAAAAGAAAAAAGAAAAATTGATTACGATTCTGATTCTGATGATTAGTTTAACTGGTTTTGCACAACAGAGTCCACATGTTCATTCTCATGATCACGATCACGCGCATTCGGCAGATCCAAATGATCATGCGAATCACGTAACAGCACCACCAAGCCAAAAACAGTTAGATTCGTTATTAAGTATATACAAAGCACCTGAATCTCATGCAGCAAAATTTGGACGTTTGATTATTCAGGATGCTGGAGGTAGAATGAAGCCAATTAATACGTTTTCATCTGAATTGCTTAGAAAAGTAAGTCATAGTGATACGTATAACGGAATGAATTCAGATCAGGTATTCTTGTCTATGACACAATACGCACAAGTTTGGATTCAGATTCCATTAATATATATTAAATCTGGAAATGATAGTATCCGTAAGATTATCGGAATTGATTCTAAAGATCAATACGCTCCTTTTGTAAAATTCTTTGACGAACAAGGAAACTACAAATTATCTCCATATTTAGATGCAGCTTACAAAGCCGCAAATCCAAATAATTTTGAGAAAGATTTTGTTGAAACCGATAAAAAGGTAAACTTGATGGAATCGGCATTGAGCGGAAGTATTTTGAAAATCTTCCCAGTTCCAAATGATCCAAATCATAAATGGGTTTCTTATCTAGAGCGTGAAAGTGCTGGTTTTAAAGGAATGGATTCTACTTACGTAAAACAAATTCTGCCATTATACTTTAGTGCCTTAAATAACGGTTCTATTCAGAAAAACTTTGACACAGCCGATAACTTGGTGGAAAGCATTAATGGTTTCCAAAAGAAATTTGGAGCTAAAGTAAGACCAAGTGAAGATAAAATTGATGCCGAGATTGCTTACAACAAATATGATGTTTTCAAAGTATTACCTTACTGGTACATTACAGCATCTATCCTGATGTTAATGTTTACGATTCTTAATATTTTCTTTGAGAAGAAATGGCTAAGATTTACTGTAAACGGTTTTCATATTATTATCGGATTATTGTTTGCACTCCATACCGTTGGATTAATTGCACGTTGGTATATTTCTGGCCACGCACCTTGGAGTAACGCATATGAATCTATTGTATATGTAGCTTGGTCTACAATGTTCTTTGGATTGGCTTTTGATAGAAAATCGAAACTTACAGTGGCTTCATCTGCATTTGTTACAGCTATGATCTTAATGGCGGCATACATGAACTGGATCGATCCAGAAATTGCAAACTTGCAACCAGTTCTTAATTCGTATTGGTTAATGATTCACGTAGCAGTTATCGTAGCTAGTTATGGTCCGACTGCGTTAGGAATGATTTTAGGTTTTGTTGCTTTATTATTGATTTTCTTTACGAATGATAAAAATAAAGCTAAAATGGATTTACACATTAAAGAAGTAAGTTACATTAACGAAATGGCTTTGACTATTGGTCTTATCATGTTGACTATTGGAAACTTCTTAGGAGGACAATGGGCAAACGAAAGCTGGGGACGTTACTGGGGATGGGATCCAAAAGAAACTTGGGCTTTAATCTCGATTATGGTTTATGCATTTGTAATTCACGCTCGTTTTGTTCCAGCTTTAAGAGGAAAATGGTTCTTTAATTTAATGAGTATGTATGCTTTTGTTTCGATCTTGTTTACCTATTATGGAGTAAACTTCCATTTAGTAGGTTTACACTCTTATGCAAGTGGAGAAGCGCATTCATTAAGCTGGATTTACTATTGCTTAATTATAATTACTATTATTGGAGCAGTTACTTATCCAAAATACCATAAATATTACAAAACTAAAAAAGTAAAGAAATAATGATTCACGATAATTATTAATTCAAATAGAAAAGGCTCAACATTACGTTGAGCCTTTTTGTTTTATTTTATAATGCTATTTTATCAATTCTCGGAAATAGTTTTATCATTCAAAAAATGAAGTGTCTCGTTATATAAATCAATTCTGCTCTTTTCTAACTGCATTACATGTGTACCTTTTTGTAAGACAACATATTTTTTTGATCTAGCATTTTCTAATGAAAGAAATAAATTTTCTGCGTCGCTATTATTAGGATATTTATCCCATTCGCCTCTTATAACCAAAGTTTTTGCAGTGATTTTTTTTGGGTCGTAATAAGGATTGTTATGTAATAAGTTGTCAACATCTGCAGAAGGTCCCGATGGGTATCGAACAGCCGCATTCTTTGAATCTTCAGATAAAGGATCACTATTTTTCCAAATTTCTCCCCAAGTTTCAAATATTTCGGGTTCTAGCTGGCATTCCGTTCCTACTGGCGTGAGGCTTTTCATTGCATTTATGCGCTGCAGAGGAGTCATTTCCTCAAATGATGATGTGATTTTTTCCTTTTCAGAGATCTCATTTCTTGCTGTAATTGTGGCAAACAAAACTAGTTTTTCTATTTTGTCGGACATTTTTGTAGCACATAATGCAGCAACAGAACCTCCCCAAGAATGACCTATTAAGTAAATCTTATTTTTTCCTGTTTCTTTTAAAATAAAATCTACCGCTTTTTCAACATCCAAAGAAACTTCGTTGGCTCTTCCAACAATTTTACCAGAAGAGTTTTTCATTTCGGGATATCTGTCAGAATTACCATAACCAAGAAAATCAAGAGCATAAACATCATATCCATTCTCAGATAAATTTTTCATCCATGATGAATTATTCATTTCAAACCCAAAAGAAAGTGCCGAAGGAAATGACGAACCATGTAGAAAAAGTACGGGATAATCTCTGTCTCGAATTTGTGGAGCGAGATGGTTAATTGCGATTTTAAGTTTTGGAATATGGCTTTGAATTTTTAAAGTTTCCATAGAATTTGTTTTATTAGAATTTGAAATTCTTACCTTATTTTGTGCATTTACGATCGCAGTAAATGATAAAAACACAGCTAATATTATTATTTTTTTCATTGCTTTTTTCTGCAATATTAAAATAGATTTATTTGTGATACTTAAATAGAAACTTAACTATGATTGCTTGCATAAACAATGAGATTGAAACTAATTGTATATTTTAAAAAAAATAAGAAAAAGACTATATTTTCTTTTTACTTTTGCAAAAGTATAATATCAATATAAGTTTATCAATGAATACCCAAAAACCTCATTTAGTAATTGTAATTCAATCACCAGACTTTATAAGCATAATTATAAAACAAATTGAAAGATTTTGGACAGATTACGATATTTACTTTGTTTCAAATCCAATTTTTAATTTTTATAAACCCCTTTATCCGGAACCTGAAAAGGTTGAATTGCCTTATATTGGAAACTTATCATGGAAAAAAAATGAAAAAGAAATTAGTAAAGTTTGGCAGGTTAGAAACCAAGAAGTTATTGAAACTAATAGAAGTAGTTTCAATATAATTAAAACTGCAGAAACGATTATTTTAATGGGGTGCAATACTATATTGATATTTCCATTTGAAATACTCTTAGAGCAAAGTTTTGGTAAAAGAATAGACAAGACATGTTTAGTATATGATTTAGAGGGTTTTGATGAGGAACAAGTAGAAAAAACACTAAAAAATCCGGCAACAAGAGATTATCACTATTATCAAAAATACCTTGCCCGTGCTACTGCTAAAAAATTTTTTGAATACAACTTTAATTTTAACTCATGTATATTATTCAAACCCGTTTTGCAAAAAGCTGGAATTAGAGATAATGATTTTGTTCTTACTAAATATGTTTTGCAACTTTTATTTGAGTTAGAAAATTATACTAATATTAGTGAGGATAATATGCTTATTATGATGGAGCAGTGGAAAGGAACAGGTTTGTATGAGCAAATTCAAATGGGAGGGCCACCTTCACGTCCACAAATGTTTAAAAACCTAAGCGAAGCAGGATTAATAAAAAACAATAAAAAAGGTACGAGCGATAATGAGCATTATGATGTTTCTGATAAAGTAAAAGCGCTATTAAAATTAATTCATCCAGATTGTAGAGATATTGACTTGCCTGGAAAAATAAATTTATGGGAAGATAACTGGCCCGAATCAAAAAAAGAAATAGAACATTATATCGTTACGTTTTTTAAAAAACAGATGGATTTTAAACCTTAAGAAAAAAGACATCCAGATTTTGACACTATAATTTCCCAGTTACTTTAAAAATAATGGCCAATAATATAATAAAGCAGATTAGAAAAATAATATGACTTAAAATAGACAACAGCAATACTTTGATTTTGGAAATTTTATTAAAAAACTCAATGTTCGTCCAAAAGATCAAAATGACACCCAAAATATACATTGCATATGTATACTGTTGTATATGAGAAGTTTGGTTTAGATAGATCATTATAGGAATTGTCAGAAGCTGTACAGAAATTCTTTGTGCAGCTTTAAAAGTATTGAGAACAAATAGTTCAACAAAATTGTACCCTTGCTTTCTAAAAACTATAAACGTTCCAAAGGTATAAATAGGAATAGAGCCTACCGTAATCCATGAAAAATGTGTAGCAAACCATTCATTTAAATTATTTGACTCTAAATTAGAAGTCTTGATATCGTAAAAAGTATTAAGATGAAAATAATGGTATAAAACCCCATAAAGTGTTGCTAAAACCACAACCAAAGATAAAGGTTTAAAATGACGAACTCTTTTTCCTTCGATAAACTCACGAACCGAATGTCCAGGTCTTGTAAATAATTGTTTTAAAGAAAACAAGATTCCCTTGTCAAAATGCAACAAACCATGCTGAATATCGTGCCATAAAAAATGCACATTTATTTTATGCGTTTCTGCAGATTGTCCACAATTATTACAATAATGACCTTTAAAAACCTGATGGCAATTTTTGCACATTATTTCCATTTAAACTCGTTATTAGATTTATGAATTAGTTTCTCTTTATGATTCCATCTGGATACATAATTGCCAATAAAACTATTATTAGAAGAAAATTATATTCAACACCATTTCTTCCGCCGCCAACAACAAACCAGCCTTCTTTAAAATGCACTAAAACAATTCCCATTATAAGGACAAAAATTCCCATTATAAGGACAAAAATGATTACAAAACCAGCAAGTTTAATGTATTTATTGGCCAATAAAAGAATTGCTGCAACTACATGCGACAATTTAATGCTCCAAGCAAGAAAGACACCATAGGGAGCAAATCCAATTTGATTGAGAAAGAGATTTCCGAAATCATTAATGCCATTATTAAACATTCCAGAAACAGAATGGGTGAGGAGAATAATTGCCATTGCGATTCTCAAGAGTAAGTTTGCATTCATAAATTGGTTTTTGGTGAATTAAAAATAATAAAAAAACGCATATTACTCTGAATATGCGTTTTAGCTTTTTATAAAAGATTAATTTTTAAACTTTTCCTAAAGTATAAAGTTGTGTCATTGTTGGAGTAGGGCTTCCGCCGGCTGGCTCTAAAGTAATTCCGAAAGCTTCTGCAGAATCGGTTTGATTTACAGCGAAAATTTTCTGAGAATTTCCTTCAAAATTATCCAATAAACCAATGCTTGTTGGCGTAAGAACAGGACTTAACTTTAAAGACCAAACCTGATAAACCATTCCTTTTGGAGGAGCTGGTAAACCTGCCGCATCGATATAAGTGGTTTTAGTCTGCTTATTCCAATATACTTTTGCAAAAGAAGTTGGCGAAACAGCCTGACCGCCAAGAGTTACACCTGTATTTTTAATATCTCTTACAATACTCAAGTTTTTCTCGGTTTGCTTATTCTGCTGATCTAAAAAGGCATATTCGCGCTGAATTTTGTTCTTTTCATTTCCAACAGTAGAAATCGCTTCTTTTGTTTTTGTCAATTCTAAAGTCTGATATCCTAAACCTAAAAGCAATAGCACTGCCGCAGCCCAGCCTACATATTGCGACCAGTTTGACGCTGGTTTCATGTCGACTACTTTTCCGTGTTTAAGTTCAAGACGAGCTTTAATTTTTTCGAAATTCTCTACAGAGTGGAAAGGAGAGAAGCTAGAAGAAAGCGCAATGACAGCCTTTTCTATCGAGATAATTTCCTGATCCATTTCTGGGTTCTTTTTTGCCATTTCGGCAATTTCGAGATTTTCTTTTTCACTTAATAGACCGTAAACATACAGCTCTAAAATTCCTGATTCTATATATTCTTGTGCTTCCATTATATCTTCAAATAATTACGTAAATCGTTAATACAGTTTCTGTTTTGTGTTTTGATAGTTCCCAGTGGCAGTGCCAATTCTTCTGAAGCTTCTTGCTGGGTATATCCTTTAAAGAACAATAAATTAATTATTTCGATACATTTTGGTTTTAGCTTTTTTACAAATTCCTGAATTCCAATTGCATCAAGTTTATGACTCAATTTATTGCTCTCGTCTAAGAGATTTACGAAATTATCTGATGAAAGGTTTTTTTGGCTGTTGTTGTAGTCTTTAGAACGAAGTTTATCTATCGAGGTATTCCTGGCTATATTTAAGATCCAAGTATAAAATCGGCCTTTGCCTTCATTGTAGGTGTCGATGTTTTTCCAAATTTTGACAAAAACATCTTGAAGCACGTCTTCTGCTTCTTCTCGATTTTTGATTAACACATGAATGACAGAAAATAGACTTTTTGAGTACATGTCGTACAAATGTGTAAAAGCTTTTTCGTCTTTTTTGTAAATTAAAACTAGCAGTTCTTCTTGACTCATAGATTTGGATTTTTAAGTTTAAACATTAAAAGTTAAGATGTTATTCGCTAACTGTTATAAAGATAATTTATTTTTTTCTGATTTTTTTTATTTTTTTTAGTAGCTAAAACCCTAAGAAAATAAAGGGTTTAAAAAAAAAGTGCATTTTTTTTTACTTTTTTTAAAACCAAAAACAATCCCATTACGTAAATGTATTTTATAAGGTCAGAATGATCTTATAGAAAGCCAATTAGAAAATTTAGAAAGCTGTTGTTATAAAATTATTATAGAGAATATGGATAGCAAAATAATAATGAAAATATTAATAGTTGGATTAACAACAGTTTTGACGTTGATCGTTTTTACTGAAAAGGATTTTTTAAAAGACATTTTGCCAAATAGCAGTAATAATACTGGGCAAATGCTGAGATAATAAAGAGAAAACAAAAGATATTGAATAGTTGATGCACTCGGACTTCCAGACCGAAGATTTTTTTAATATGTCTTTCGGATATTTTAGGATTTAAATTTACATCAATACAAGCCAGTTAAAGATTTTTTTGAAAGCCATTTGACATATTGGGGGGAAAGAAATTTTCGAACACAACCGAGTCATCAACTATAATTTATAAAAGATTGCATAATAATTAATTCATGGTTTGATTTGTTTGTATGGGGGGAAGCCTAACGTCTGATTAACGTTAGGCTTCATTTTTTTATTTAACTTTTGATTGGCAAAAATTAAAGGCTCAAAATAGTTTTTGTAAAATGGATTTTAGCTAATTTTATAAAAAATTATACGATGAAAAAAATACTTTTTATACTATTTGGAGCTACAGTTTTGTCTGCGACAGGATTAAATGCTCAAACCAGTACAAACAAATTATCTAAAAAAGATAAAACCATGGCAAAAGAAACAATTTATCAATTTAAGGTTGAAGATTTATCAGGAGACACTTTTGACTTTGCTTCTTTAAAAGGCAAAAAAGTAATGATTGTAAACACAGCTTCAAAATGCGGTTTAACACCTCAGTACAAAGATTTAGAAGCAGTTTATAAAGAATATAAAGATAAAGGTTTTGTAATTGTTGGTTTTCCAGCAAACAACTTTGCATCGCAAGAACCTGGAACAAATAAAGAAATCGAAACGTTCTGCCAACAGAATTACGGAGTTTCTTTTCCGATGATGAGTAAGGTTTCAGTAAAAGGAAGTGATATGTGCGAAGTATATAAGTTCTTGACCGAAAAATCTAGAAATGGCTTGCAAGATTCTGAAGTAGAATGGAATTTTCAAAAATACTTAATCAATGAAAAAGGTGAATTGGTTAAAGTAATTAAACCAAAAACTTTAGTTACAGAACCTGAAGTAATTAATTGGATTAAAAGCTAAAAACATTAAAAAAGCCCAAATTTGAAGATTCAAAATTTGGGCTTTTTTTTAGTTCCAAAGCTACAGAGTTTTAAATACTTTGCGAACTTTGCGTAATTCTTCGCGTCGTTTACGGTTAAACTAAAATTAGCTGCATAAAAACCAAGTCGAGCCAGTGATCAAATTTGTATCCAACTTCACGAATTGTGCCTGTAGCAACAAATCCGAATTTTTCATGAAAAGCAATACTTCCTGCATTATCGGCATCAATTGCACCAATCATAACATGATAACCTTGCTCTTTTGCCAAACGAATTAATTCTGTCAAAAGTTTAGAGCCAATTCCTTTTCCTATTATATTATCGACCACATAAACAGAATGCTCAATAGTATATTGATAGCCAATTTTTTCTCTAAA
>NZ_DHEI01000083.1:30873-38431 GCF_002399805.1 Flavobacterium sp. UBA4854 | reverse complement strand
TTCTTAGCTGTTTTATCTTCAAACCATTTGGTCTGAACTTCTAAAGTTTGAATTTCATAACTGTAATTAGCAGTTGTATGCAAAATAGAATGATTTACAATTTCTAAAATCTTTTGCAAATCGTTTGGTGTTGCAGGTCTTAATATAATGCTCATTGGTAATTGTTGTCGTTTATTTGGTGTTGAGTTCAGCTAATAGGACGTCTACTTCCTTTGAATTCCAGTCCATTTCTTTGGCTATAGCTTTGGCATTTTTGGCGTATTCTAAAGCTTTTTTCTTGTTTTTTAATTTATTGTAAAGTTTGGCCTCAAGTAAATTTCCGTCGTAAGAATCATTTAATTCTAGAGAACGATCTACCCAAGAGATAGCTTTTTTTAAACTTTCTGCGTCTTTTATATGCTTAAAATAAGTATTTCCGATGTCTTTTAAGAAACTAGCATCATTCCAAACCAATTTCTGAGTATCTTCAAGAGTTACTTTTTTATAAAAATCCCATTTCTCCGTTCTCTCCGCCAATGTCAAATCATATTTAAATACTAAAGAGTCTGTTTTTTGCAATCGAATTGATTTTGCAACTTCTCTTTGTTTATAGTAGTTTACAGTATCTAAATTGTCAACCAAAGGTCGAAGCAATTCATTTACAATACTTTCAATTTTACGATCAACACGACTTTGAGAAGCTACTGCCGCAAAATCTTTCTGATGATTTAAAACATATTGAAATTCTCGAGATTTAATATCAGTAACACCATTTGCAATAACACGCCAGTTTAATTCACTAACTAATTGTTTATCAGATTGTGTATTCAAATAAATATGCGTTGGTATTGACAACTCCGTTCTATCTTTTCCTTTTCTTAAAGTATTTAAATAATAAAAGAACTTATCTGAATTGCTAGGATCAGCAAGAAATTGTTTTTCTAAATGAGGCAATTGCATCTTAGGGTTTAAAGCATTATTAAGCTCGTTAAGAAATTCTGGTTTCTTCAATTCGCCTTTTAAAGCATAAATTAAAGTTTCGTTACTATCGATAAATAAAAAAGTAGGAAGCGATTTTGTGTTGAATTTCTCTTTTAAAGCAATTCCTTCTTCTTTTTCAATGTTTTTGTAAGTGCAGACAAAATTCTTATTCAAAAAATCTATTACAGTAGGATCACTCAAAACTTCTGTTTTCATTAAATTGCAATGTGGACACCAATCGGCATAAAGCATTACAAAAAGAGGTTTTCCTTCTTTTTTAGCACTTTCTAAGGCCGTTTTATATGGAACATCAACAGGAACAAATTGATTCTGAGAAGTAATGGTTTGAAAAGTAATAGATAAAAATAGTATAAATAAGAAACGCATATTAAGTCTGGCTTTTATTAATTATTCGATTTTACAAATATATTCCCTTTTTTGAGAAACAGCCTTAATATATTCCTAATTATAATATAAATCAAGTGCGAAGTTTGTAACTTTGTAAGCAAGATGAAGAAAAATTATATCAGGATTTTTCTTTAAAAAAATAGTAATACACGACCGGAATGATTTACCCCAAAATAGCGCTTGCACAAAGCATTATCGAAATTTTATCTGCCAAAGGCATTGTTAATATTATAATTTCTCCAGGATCTAGAAACGCACCGTTAACTATTGGTTTTGCTCAAAATCCAAATTTTACCTGTTACAGTATCGCAGACGAGCGATGTGCTGCTTTTTTTGCATTAGGAATTGCCCAGCAAACGAAACAGCCAACAGCAGTTGTTTGTACTTCAGGATCAGCTTTATTAAATTATTATCCGGCTATTGCAGAAGCATTTTACAGCCAGATTCCATTGATTGTTATTTCTGCTGATCGTCCGCAGAGCAAAATTGATATCGGAGACGGACAAACCATTCGTCAGGAAAATGTTTTTGCTAATCATTCTGTTTTCAATGCCAATTTAACAGAAGAAGCATCAGAAGAAAATGATTTAAAAATAAATCTAGCCATTGAAACAGCTATTCTTAAAAAAGGCCCAGTTCATATCAATGCACCTTTTGAAGAGCCTTTATATGAAACTACAGAAAAGCTTTCTGTAAAGCCAAAAATCACAAATCTTGAGTTTGAAAATTTTTCAAAAATTATAGAAAACAGCAACGAGTTTGTTTCGGTTTGGAATAATACAAAGCGAAAATTAGTTTTAGTTGGAGTAAATGAAGCCAATAGCATTGATCAAGAAATTATCGAAAATCTAGCCTCAGATCCTTCAGTTGTTGTGCTTACAGAAACTACTTCAAATCTTCATCATGAGAGTTTCATTAATTCAATAGATACTTTAATTACACCTTTTGATGATTTTGATTTTAAACAGTTTAATCCAGAAGTTCTAGTGACTTTTGGCGGAATGGTCGTCTCAAAAAGAATAAAAGGTTTTTTAAGAAAATATAAGCCAAAACATCATTGGCATATTGATACTTTACGTGCTTACGATACGTTTGGCGCTTTGACAAAACATTTTGAAATGCAGCCAAATGATTTCTTTAAAGATCTATTTTCAAAAACAGTATTTGTAAAGAGCAATTATTTCAAAAACATTGATACCGTTTATAAAGCAAGATTAGAGAGAAGAAAGGAATACTTAAGTAAAATTGAGTTTTCAGATTTTAAAGCTTTCGAAAAAGTTATAGAATCGTTGCCTAAAAACAGTTTGCTGCAAATTAGCAATAGTTCTGCCATACGTTATGCGCAATTAATTGATATTGATGATTCTATTGAAGTTTTCTGTAACAGAGGAACGAGTGGAATAGACGGAAGTACATCAACAGCAGTAGGTGCTGCGCTTGGAAACGAAAAACAAACTGTTTTTGTTACTGGAGATATTGGCTTTTTGTATGATAGCAATGCGCTATGGAATTCTTATATTCCAAAAAACTTCAAAATTATTTTAATTAATAATGCAGGTGGAGGAATTTTCAGGATTTTACCTGGACATCAGGAAAAACCTGTTTTCAATACTTATTTTGAGACATCACATAGCTTGACTGCCGAACATTTAGCAAAAATGTACGGATTGAATTACTTTGCGGCTCAAAATGTTGAGTCATTAGAAAATGGAATAGAATCTTTGTATAATTCTAATGATGTGCCGTGTATTTTAGAAGTTTTTACGCCAACATTCGAAAATGATAAAATCTTAAAAGAGTATTTTAAATCCTTATACTAAATTGAAATTAGATATTTGTTAATATGCTTATTAATCATTTTTTCGGCTGTAACGTTGGTGCTATTCACTAAATATTTACTGACTCTGCACTTTAAAAAAGAAAGCGTCTTTAAATAATTAAATTTCGCACATACCAAAATCCCTTTATAACCCAATTCTATAAAGGGATTTTTTAATTTTTAACTACGGTATAAGTTTTGTTAAATTAATTTCATAGTACCGCTTCAAACTTCGTACCTTTGCGGCTCAGAAACTTAGCAGTTGTACTGCTTAGAAATACATTAAAATGCTAGAAATAGGAAAATACAATACCCTAACTATATTACGTGATACCAAAGTAGGTTTGTTTTTAGGTGATCCTGAAAATGATCCTGATGGAATTCACGATGTTTTACTTCCAAATAAATATGTTCCAAAAGTATTTGAAATTGGTGAAGAATTAATCGTTTTTGTTTACTTAGATCACGAACAGCGACCAGTTGCAACAACTTTAGTTCCGTATATTTTATTAAATGAATTTGCTCTTTTGAGAGTAAATTACATCAATAATGTTGGTGCTTTCATGGATTGGGGAATGGAAAAAGATATTTTGGTTCCGTTTAAAGAACAGGCGCGTCCGATGGAAAAGGGAAAACGTTATTTGGTTTATCTATATATGGACAAACAAACTAATCGTTTGGTAGCTTCCAGCAAAACCAATCAATTTTTGAACAATGATCAGTTAACAGTAGAAAAAGGAGAAGAAGTTGACTTGATCGTTTCGCATATTACCGATATGGGTATCAATGTTATCATTAACGAGCGCCACAAAGGACTTTTATACAAAGACGAAGTTTATGATGATTCGATAAGAACCGGAAATAGAATGCGTGGCTATATTAAAAACATTCGTCCTGATAACAAAATAGATGTTGCGCTTCAGCCTCAAGGTGTTGAGAGTATAGAACCAAATGCCGAAAAAATATTAAGCGAACTAAGAGCAAGTAGAGGCTTTCTTAGATTAAACGATAATTCTCATCCAGAAGATATTAAAACTGTTTTGAAAATGAGTAAAAAATCATTTAAAAAAGCAATCGGATCTTTATACAAAGAAAAACTGATTGAAATTAAAGAAGATGGAATTTATCTTGTAAAAGAATAAATTTATTATAACACAAAAGGCTGCTCATTACGAGCAGCCTTTCGCTTTTTATTCAGTTTTAAAAAAAATTGTAATTAAAAAAAAACAGAAATAAAATAATTCGAATCCATCTCAGAACAACAGCTTTACGAATTTTAGAAATCGTCCCATTGATGGTATGTCTTTTAAATAATCAATGCACCTATCTTAAAAGCAAAAAAGAGAATTTCACGGCTCATCCATTGGTTTTATAATATAACTTTTAGAAAGTTGTGAATTAGTACTTTTTTCCTCTTTTCGTTATCATTTCTATACTAATTAATAGACAATTCTAACATTTAACCTTAGGTGTTACTTTTTTCTTTTTGAAGTTTCGACAAACACATAAATCATTTGCTCTTTTAATCGAGGTTTGTTACTTAAAACCCTAAAAAAATGAGCGACAAATTTTTTAAATTTTCTCAAAAAAATCATTTTTTAGGTTAATAAATCAGTGAAAGAAAATCAATCTAAAATCTTTGAAATAATTTGTATCTCATTGATTTCTAGGGTGTAAAATTAATTATTATTTTTCTAAACTAATGTTAAAAAATGTTATTTTTTGTAGGTAAATACCAATTGTTAACATTAGAAGTCAATTTAGTAAAGACTTAAGACTGATTGAGTAGGTAAAGTAGTAAAAATGATTTATTTTTACCGTATAATTATTTTAAAAAAAAAATCAAAATGGATTGGATTACAGCCAGAGAATTTGAAGATATAACTTATAAAAAATGCAATGGAGTAGCGAGAATAGCCTTTAACAGACCAAATGTTAGAAATGCATTCCGTCCAAAAACTACTTCAGAATTATACCAAGCTTTTTACGATGCACAAGAAGATACTTCAATAGGAGTTGTTTTACTTTCTGCTGAGGGACCTTCAACAAAAGATGGAGTTTACTCTTTCTGTAGCGGTGGAGATCAAAATGCACGCGGACATCAAGGATATGTTGGAGATGACGGACAGCACCGTTTGAATATTCTGGAAGTGCAGCGTTTAATTCGTTTTATGCCTAAAGTTGTTATTGCAGTAGTTCCAGGATGGGCTGTAGGCGGCGGACATAGTTTGCACGTAGTTTGCGATATGACGCTTGCAAGTAAAGAACATGCTATTTTTAAACAAACAGATGCTGATGTAACTAGTTTTGATGGCGGTTACGGATCGGCATATTTAGCTAAAATGGTTGGTCAGAAAAAAGCTCGTGAAATTTTCTTTTTAGGTAGAAATTATTCTGCTCAAGAAGCTTTTGAAATGGGAATGGTAAATGCTGTAATTCCTCATGATGAGTTAGAAGCTACTGCTTATGAGTGGGCACAAGAAATTCTTCAAAAATCGCCAACATCTATAAAAATGCTAAAATTTGCAATGAACTTAACAGACGACGGAATGGTTGGACAGCAAGTTTTTGCAGGAGAAGCAACTCGTTTAGCTTACATGACCGAAGAAGCTAAAGAAGGTAGAAATGCTTTCTTAGAGAAAAGAAAACCAAACTTCGGCGAAAATAAGTGGTTACCATAAATAAGTTATAAAATAGTTTCAAGTTTCAGGTTTCAAGTTAAGAACCTGAAACTTGAAACCTGAAACTAAAAAAACAAAACAAATAATGAAACATTGGATTGAAGCCGCAAGATTGCGCACATTACCTTTATCAGTTTCCGGAATTATAGTTGGAAGCATTTACGCTTTATCAAATCCAACAGAAACTATTAACACTCCAACAGAAGTATTTAGCTGGAAAGTTTTTGGTTTTGCT
This sequence comes from Flavobacterium sp. UBA4854, assembly GCF_002399805.1. Classification (NCBI taxonomy): domain Bacteria; kingdom Pseudomonadati; phylum Bacteroidota; class Flavobacteriia; order Flavobacteriales; family Flavobacteriaceae; genus Flavobacterium; species Flavobacterium sp. UBA4854. The sequence continues at coordinate 32,328 of NZ_DHEI01000083.1, read as the reverse complement.
CTATTGACAACACTAGGATTACAGGTTTTATCCAATTTTGCAAATGACTATGGCGACGGAGTAAAAGGTACTGACAATGCTGATCGAGTGGGGCCACAACGTGCTATTCAGAGCGGTGTAATTACCCCTCAAGCAATGAAAAAAGCCATTATTATTACTTCATTTTTGACTTTATTATCTGCAATTATATTAATTTATTTTGCATTCGGAAAAGACAATTTCGGGTATTCAATCTTTTTTCTATTGTTAGGAATCGCAGCTATTATTTCTGCAATTCGCTACACAGTTGGTAATTCTGCCTACGGATATAGAGGTTTTGGAGATTTATTTGTTTTCATTTTCTTCGGATTAGTGAGCACTTTGGGCGTAAACTTTTTATATGCAAAAGAAGTAGAACCGCTTTTAATTCTTCCAGCTGTTGCAATCGGATTATTGAGTGTTGGGGTTTTAAATCTTAACAATATGCGCGATCAGGAATCTGATAAAAAATCGGGTAAAAATACTATTGTAGTACAAATTGGAGCTCAAAAAGCTAAAAATTATCACTTCTTCTTGATTATTACAGCAATGGTTTTAGTGGTTGTATTTGCTATTTTAAGCGATTATAACTTTGACCAATATTTGTTTTTATTGGCATATATCCCATTGACCAAACATTTAATCACAGTTTACAAAAATCAAGATCCAAAATTATTAGATCCAGAATTAAAAAAACTGGCATTAAGCACGTTCTTGCTTTCTATATTACTTACAGTATGCATGATTTCTTTGATTTCAGACATTATTGTAAACCTCTTTTTAGGAGGAAGATAACACAATGTTTAACTTAAATAGTGACAAAATGAAAATTACATATTACGGACACGCTTCATTGGGAATTGAAGTAGGAGGAAAACACATTATTGTAGACCCATTTATTACCGGAAATCCGCAAGCTGCTGCAATCAACCTGAGTACTATCAAAGCAGATTATATTTTACTGACGCATGCGCACGCTGATCATGTTTTAGATGTTGAAGCTATTGCAAAAAATACAAACGCAGTTATTGTTTCTAATGCAGAAATTGCAAGCCATTATGCTAAAAAAGGATTCAATTCGCATCCAATGAATCACGGAGGAAGCTGGAAATTTGATTTCGGAAAAGTAAAATATGTAAATGCAATTCACTCGAGCAGTTTTCCTGATGGTTCTTACGGAGGAAACCCTGGAGGTTTTGTAATTGAAGGCGAACATAAAAATATCTATATCGCTGGAGATACAGCTTTGACTTACGATATGAAATTGATTCCACTTCGCACAAAACTAGATTTAGTTATTCTTCCAATTGGAAATAACTTTACAATGGATGTTGAAGATGCTATTATCGCTTCAGATTTTGTAGAATGCGACAAAGTTTTAGGATACCACTATGATACTTTTGGTTACATCGAAATCAATCATGAAGAAGCAATTCG
>NZ_DHEI01000083.1:15094-30616 GCF_002399805.1 Flavobacterium sp. UBA4854 | reverse complement strand
AATCGGGAGATACCGCCTCTATCGGGGCTAGGGCACTCAATTCCATAAGAAAGTTATTTGGCATAATCTATGTTAATTGAATTAAAGTTTTTTAAAGTAAAAATCATTTTAATCTGTGAAATCTGTGGCAATTAAAGCATCATCACAAAATACAACTTTCAAACAAATCCTTTTATTACTATTTATCGCAACTTCATATAACGCTTTTGCACAAAAAGATGGTTATTGGGACAAAGAACGTGCAACAACCAAAGAAATTATGGTTCCTGCACGCGATAGAATTTCTATACCAACAGAAGATTTACCAGTTGGAACTACAGAAATTGTATACAGAATCACACTTTTAGATAAAAACCAAGAAATGGCCAATAGCTTGGTTTCGGTATTAAAAGCCATTCCAGACCCTACAGGTATAAGCCAAGGCTCTGCGGGTGCAGTTTTCTTAATGTCAAAAATTTCTGGAGAAGATAAATGCACCTATTCGATTTTTACATCTAATGAAAATGCTAAAAAATATATTGCAGATGGTAAAATTGACAATGCCTGTTATTCTCAAGCAGAACCTGTAAGTAAAGATGCTAAACGATTATCGGTAAACAGGTCTTCTTGCTTAAAAGAAAATATTAGCACCATTTGGTTTGGCTTTGAAAGCAAAAACTGGTTGTTGAGCCAGAAAGTGGTTTTAGAAGTTGTGCCTTGGGTAGACACAAAACTAAATCGCGGTTGGAATCAAGACAACAAAAACGAAATTATAAGCTTGTGCAAAACTTCTACAATGGCACAAAAAATGGCAAATTCAGATGATTTTTGCGTTTGTATTTTAAATAAAATTATGAAGCAGTATCGCTATGATGAGTTTCAGAAATTATTGGCTGTAGAAAAAACAAAAGTTTATAAAGATTTTGGAAACAGCTGTTATCAAGATGCTGATATATCTAAAAACGTATTCAACGATTTAAGAACTCAGGTAGCTTCTTTGATAAAGACCCAAAAATATAACGAGGCAATTCCAAAACTGAATACCATTGTAAGCGAAGGAAAAGCAACAGCTGTAGATTACAGTTATTTAGGGTATTGTTATATTTTGACCAAACAATATGCAAAAGCTCTAAAAGTACTGCAAGAAGGCGAGAAACTTGATGATACAGAATTATTAATCAAATTAAACTTAGCACATGCTTATTTAGTAAGTGATGACTACAGTGCGGCCAAAGCAATTTACAAAAAATATCAGACTCAAAACGTAACCGATAGTTTAAGCTGGATTGTTAAAACAAAACTTGATTTTCAGGCTTTTGAAAAAGCGGGTCTGCCTTCAAAAGACTTTGAAAAAATCTTAAAATTATATAACTGAGAAACTTAGTGGTGCAGAGCTATTTAAAGTTTTTTAAACTTAACATCTCAGTACTTAGAATCTTAGCATCTTAAAAAAATGAAAGCATCCTATAATAAATTTTTACTAGAATTTAAACGCCCATCTGGAACTTCTAGAGGAATTATGACCGAAAAAGAAACTTGGTTTATAATACTGGAAGAAAATGGCAAAAAAGGAATCGGTGAATGTGGAATATTACGTGGATTAAGTACTGACGATCGCCCAGATTATGAAGAAAAATTAAAATGGGCTTGCGAAAATATTCATTTGGGAGAAAACGCATTATGGAATGCATTGCTAGAATTTCCTTCTATACAATTTGGATTAGAAATGGCTTTTTTATCTCTTAAAAGCCAAAATCCATATGTTTTATTTCCATCAGATTTTACCACTAATTTAAGTTCAATAGCTATAAACGGATTAGTCTGGATGGGGGAATCTGCTTTTATGAAACAGCAGATAGAAGATAAATTAGCCGATGGTTTTAACTGTATAAAGCTTAAAATTGGAGCAATCGATTTCAACAAAGAATTGGAGTTATTGCAATTTATTAGAAGTCATTTTTCACCGGAAGAAATAGAAATTAGAGTAGATGCTAATGGTGCTTTTTCTTCAACAGAAGCTTTAGATAAATTAAATCAATTGGATAAATTTCAGCTTCATAGCATAGAACAGCCAATTAAGAAAGGACAGGTTGTAGAAATGGCTCATTTGTGCAAACAGACACCATTTCCGATTGCTTTAGACGAAGAGCTTATTGGCGTATTTTCATTAGAAGAAAAAGAAAAATTACTGCAAGAAATAAAACCGCAATATATTATTTTAAAGCCAAGTTTTATTGGAGGTTTTCGTGGCACGAAAGAATGGATCACTTTGGCAGAAAAGTATAATATAGGCTGGTGGATTACTTCTGCATTAGAAAGCAATATAGGATTGAACGCCATCGCACAATGGACATTTACCTTGAATTCAGATATGCCTCAAGGTTTAGGAACTGGAGCATTATATACTAATAATATAGATTGCCCTCTTGAAGTAAAAAAAGGCCAGCTTTGGTATAATAGTTCTAAGAGTTGGTCAAATTTCTAAGATTTTTTTATGACATCTTAAAGTTCGTTAAATCTCAACTTTTGTTTTTTGATACTTAGAATCTTAGCAGCTTAGAAACTTAGTGTCTTCTTTTTACTCTTTTCCTCCCAACAAACTATCTTGCCAATCTTTCAATTCTTTCCATTTTCCTTGATAAGCCATTAGCGCTTGTTTTGCCCAAGTGCTTGGATTATGCATAGCGTAGTTTTCTCCACCTGCATCCAAAATTGACTGTAGCTTTTCGGTAGAAGCTTGAGATAGATTTTGCCAAGTTTTTATTCCTGCTTCAACAAATAAAGACTCTATTTTAGGGCCAATTCCTTCTACTATTTTGAGGTCATTTTCTTTTATCTTTTTACCTAAAGCATTTTCTGCCAATCCTGGTTCAAAAGGAATTACGACGGGAGCAGTTGCTTTAGTTTTTACAGCAAGATCAGCTTCAAGTTTTAAGATTCTTGTATTCAAATTTCTCGTATGAGCTTTGCAAACATCTAAGTCGGCTTGAAGAGCAGTTGAGAGAGAATTATCATTCTTAGAATTAATTTTTCCTAGTATGTAACCTAAAATCCCACAGATTACACCTAGTGCTATTGGTATTACAACATAAGGTACATTCATGATTTTTATATTTTAGAATTAAAATTACAGTCAATTTTATGTTATGGCAGAAATGATTTCTACTCATAACCAGCTGTTTAATGAGGTGTTAGGTTCTATCAAAATTACTCAAAATACTAATTGCAACATGTTAACAATCAGTTATATTGAAGTTTTTTATTTCTAGTTTGATAGAATAAATTAACTTTTTTTCATTTTTTAGAAGCGCAAAGGCTAGATTAAAATGAGTAACTTGCATAAAAAATAATCTGCATTTAAGATGATCGAAATAGAAAGAAAGTTTCTAGTAAAATCTGATGATTTTAAGAAACAAGCTTTTGCTCAAAATGATATTGCTCAGGGCTATTTGAGTTCTGCACCTGAGCGCACAGTTAGGGTCAGAATAAAAGGACACAAAGGCTTTATAACCATAAAAGGAATAAGCAATACAGCAGGTATGTCTCGTTTTGAGTGGGAAAATGAGATTCCGTTAGACGAAGCCCAAGAATTACTAAAATTATGCGAAAAGGGTAAAATTGAAAAAACACGTTACGAAATAAAATCTGGTAACCATGTGTTTGAAGTTGATGAATTTTATGGCGAAAATGAAGGCCTAATAATGGCTGAAATAGAATTGAACTCTGAAGACGAAACATTTGAAAAACCTGATTGGCTTGGCGAAGAAGTAACAAACGATAAAAGATATTATAATGCTTATTTAAGCAAAAATCCATATAAAGATTGGCAAAAATAAAATGGCAGAATCAAAATACAACCTTATTATTGTGGGAGGAGGACCAATTGGCCTAGCTTGCGCAATAGAAGCTGAAAAGAAAAAATTAAATTATTTAATTATTGAAAAAGGAGCGATCGTTAATAGCATTTTTAATTATCCGTTATATATGACCTTTTTCTCTACTGCAGAAAGATTAGAAATTGGTGAGATTCCGTTTAATTGTCTTGCACCAAAACCTGGACGCCAGGAAGCTTTAGAATACTACAGAAATATTCATCGTTACTTTAAATTCAATATTAATTTGTTTGAAAGAGTTCTCGATGTTCAAAAGGAAAATACCATTTTCAAAATTAAAACAGATAAGCAGAATTACGAAGCTACAAATGTTATAATAGCAACTGGTTTTTATGATATTCCGATTGAAATGAATGTTTTAGGCGAAAGTTTGCCAAAAGTTCGTCATTACTATAAAGAAGCACACGAATATGCTTTTAGAAAAGTTTTGGTTGTTGGAGCTAATAATTCTTCTGTAGACGCAGCTTTAGAATGCTGGAGAAAAGGAGCAGAGGTTACAATGGTAATTCGTAAAAACGAAATTAATAGCCGTGTAAAATATTGGGTAAAACCAGATATTGAAAATCGAATAGAAGAAGGAAGCATCAAAGCTTTTTTTCAATCGAATATTACTGAAATCCGAGAAGATGAAGTAGAAATTGAGACTCCAAACGGAAAAGTTACAATTGAAAATGATTTCGTTTTAGCTTTAACAGGTTATAAACCAGATTTGACCTTTCTTGAAAAAATGGGAATTCAGCTTTCTGATGATGAATTGAAAATTCCAGTTTATAATTCTCAAACAATGGAAACAAATGTTGAAGGTTTGTTTCTTGCAGGAGTAGTTTGCGGTGGAATGCAGACGCATAAATGGTTTATTGAAAACTCAAGAATTCATGCTAGTATGATTGTAGATTATATTACTGCAAAATAAAAAGTTTGCCACAGATTAAAAGGATTTTTAGGATTAATCATTTAAATCTTTTTAATCTGTGGCAAATAAATTTAAGAACTACAAGATAGCATAGAACAGCCAACCTTAGTTCTAGCCCAATCTGGGCGTTTTGCAAACCATTTTTCAAATTCTGGTTGTTCATCGTACGGATTTTTCAAAAGCTGAAATAATTCATCAACCAAAGAGTAATCTTCTTTATCTGCAGCATCAATTGCTAATTGTGCCATATAATTTCTTAGAACATATTTTGGATTAATTTGATTCATTTTTAAAACTCTTTCTTCATCAGAAAGCAATTCAGAGTTTAATCTCTTTAAATAAACTGCAAACCATTTTTGCCAAGCATCGAGTACATTTCCTTTTATCTCTTCTGGAATATAAAATGCATATTCTACTTTTTCGAAGGCTTGTTCTACAGAATCATCTTTTTTAATCTTGCTAAGATTTCTGAAAAAGATGCTCATATCAGTTTCTGACAATTGTAAAATTTCTTCTAAACCCTTAATTATTTTATCATCAGCTTCACTTGAAGTAAATAGACCTAATTTACTTAAAAACATTTCTTTATATTCAGAGTCAAATTCAATTATAAATGAATCCAGAATTTTCTCTAAAGGAGCGGCTTCATTAATTAACGGATAAAGTGCATTGGCTAATTGAAACAAATTCCATTGTGCAACTTGCGGCTGATTTCCGAAACGATATCTTCTATTTTGTCTGTCTGTTGTATTTGGAGTCCAATCTGGATCATAGTTTTCCAACCATCCGTATGGACCATAATCAATCGTAATTCCATGAACTGACATATTATCAGTATTCATTACTCCATGAACAAATCCGACACGTTGCCAATGTAGAATCATTTCACGAGTTGTATCGGCAACTTTCTGAAAGAATTGTAAATATTGCTCTTTTGGCTCTCCTTTTATTTCAGGAAAATAATGTTGAATTGTGTATTCAACAAAGTGTTTCAAGTTTTTTAGTTCATTTCTGGCTGTTAACATTTCGAAACTTCCAAAACGAATAAATGAAGGAGCAACACGACAAACAATTGCACCTTTTTCGTATGCTGGATTTCCGTTATATAAAACATCTCTTAACACCTGATCTCCAGAAAGAACAAGCGAAAGCGATCGAGTAGTGGGAACACCCAAATGATACATTGCTTCGGCACATAAATACTCCCTTATAGAAGAGCGTAAAACTGCCAAGCCATCTGCAGTTCTTGAATACGGAGTTTTCCCAGCACCTTTTAGTTGCAATGTATAAAACTGATTATTGTTTTCAACTTCAGTTAAATTGATTGCACGACCGTCGCCCAATTGTCCTGCCCAGTTTCCAAATTGATGACCAGCGTAACATATTGCATAAGGTTGTGATTCTGGAAGAATTTCTTTTCCAGAAAATATATTTAGAAACTCTTCTGAGTGAATTTCATCTTTAGAAATCCCAACTAATTCTGCAACTTCTTCAGATGCATGAATCAATTTTGGATTTGAAGGCTTTACTGGATTTACGTATGAAAACAGCGTGTTTTTAACCTGACGAACTTCGTTTGTCAAATCTGGATCTGCTGGTAGTTCGGCAGTAAATCGATTATTTATTCTAAGATTTTTCATTTTGTTTTCTTTCTATATGCCACAGATTACACAGATTTTTTTGTTTGCCACGAATTACACAAATTTCCACTAATTTTAGGTTTTGTTAGAATAACATTCGTGAGAATTCGTGTAATTCGTGGCAAATAGAGAATAAATAAAAATTTTTCAATCGATATAATCTGTGGCAAACTTAAATTTAGCCAATTAACATATCAGCGTACATTTTTTTAAGTTTTTGAATTTTTGGATCAATTACAACTTGACAGTATCCAGCTTCTTGATTTTCATTATAATAATTTTGATGATAATCTTCAGCTTCATAAAAAACTTCAAAAGGTTTTAATTGCGTTACAATTGGATCGGCATATGCAGGCTGTACTTCTTCAAATACTTTTTCTGCAATCTCTTTCTGTTCATCATTATGATATAGAATGATAGAACGATATTGCGTTCCACTGTCTCCGCCTTGACGGTTTAAAGTTGTTGGATCATGACTTGTCATGAATATAAAAATTAAGTCATGATATGAAATTATGTCAGGATTAAAAGTCACTTGTATTACTTCGGCGTGTCCGGTTCTTCCTGTACATACTTCACGATAAGCAGGATTCTTTATAAATCCGTCTGAATAACCCGATTTTATTGATTCTACACCTTTTAAACGCTGAATTACAGCTTCTATACACCAAAAACATCCGCCACCAAAGGTAGCTACAGATAAATTTCCCATAAATAATACTTTCTTTAAAGTTTAATGCCTATTAATTCGATAGGATATTATGATAATTTATTAAAAAAAAGTTGTTTTAACTAAAAATACCAAACGGTAATATAGTGTTTGAAGTTTACTATTGATAAATTCGCAATTTTATAAAAAACTATATATATTTGCAATCAAACACAAGGCACAACTAATGGATAGCAAAAATAGTACCATGACCCTGGAAACTTACTTTCAGGAATTTAGACAAAATATTGTCGGTATAAATCAAGAATTTACTTCGCCTTATGGCAGAAAATCAATAATTTACACAGATTGGACTGCCAGCGGAAGATTATATCGCCCAATTGAAGAAAAACTGCTAAATGCATTTGGACCTTTTGTAGCCAACACGCATACAGAAACGACTGTATCTGGTACTGCTATGACAAAAGCATATCATCATGCAAGACACATTATTAAGCGTCACGCTAATGCAAATCATGATGATGTTTTGATTACAGACGGAACTGGAATGACGGGAGTTATCAATAAATTTCAACGTATTTTAGGATTGAAAATTCCTGAAAACTTGAAAAGCTTTACAAATGTTCCTGCCGAGAAAAAGCCAATTGTTTTTATTTCGCATATGGAGCATCATTCTAATCAGACTTCTTGGTTAGAAACTATTGCAGATGTTGAAATTATTCCGTCTTGTGAAAAAGGACTTTTTAATTTAGAGAACCTTGAAGCATTACTTGAAAAATATAAAGATAGAACGATAAAAATTGCTTCTATTACAGCATGTTCGAATGTTACAGGTTTGAGAACGCCTTTTCACGAAGCAGCAAAATTAATGCATCAATATAATGGTGTTTGTTTTGTTGATTTTGCTTGTTCTGGACCTTATGTAGAAATTGATATGCATCCAGCAGACCCAGAATCTTATTTAGATGCTGTTTTTATGTCTCCACATAAATTCTTAGGAGGTCCTGGAACATCTGGTGTACTAATTTTCAATAAGAAACTATACAACAATATGATTCCTGATTGCCCAGGAGGAGGAACGGTAAGTTGGACAAATCCTTGGGGAGAACATAAATATATTGATAATATTGAAGATCGCGAAGATGGAGGAACTCCTGGTTTTCTTCAAGTTATCAAAACTGCTTTGGCAATTGAGCTAAAAGAAGAAATGGGAATTGAAAACATAATGGAGCGTGAGCATGAAATTGTTGATTATGTTTTCTCTCAATTAGAACCAGTTGAAAATATTAAAATTTTAGCAGGCCAGCATAAAGAACGTCTTGGTGTAATTTCATTTTTTATTGATGATCTTCACTTCAACTTAGGAGTTAAGATTTTAAATGATCGTTTTGGAATTCAGACTAGAGGAGGGTGCAGCTGCGCAGGAACTTACGGTCACTATTTATTGCATGTTGATCAAGAAACTTCTAATAAATTGGTTAATGAAATTACGATTGGCGATTTAATCAAAAAACCGGGATGGATTAGAATGTCGATTCACCCGACAACTACTGATGAAGAAATTGCTTTTGTTTGTAGAAGTATAAAAGAGTTAGCCGCAAATCATAAAGCTTGGGCTTTGGATTATTCTTATGATAAAGAGCGTAATGAGTTTATTCATAAAGATGCAACTTCGTTTGAAGATGAATTAGTGGAAAGCTGGTTTAAATCTTGAGCTCTAATACTTAAAAAGCTTATATTTTTTTAGCCACAGATTAAAAAGATTAAAGGATTTATAAAAAATATGTCTGAATCTTTCTAATCTGTGGCTAGTTTTTTTAACGCAAAAAGCGCAAAAAATTTTATAGATTTTGTGTCATAATCTTTGTGTTTATAGAGGTCGCAAAGGAGAAAACATGACTTTTTTTTTGCCAAAGTTTCAGAACTGTTGAGTTTGTTATTTCTTATGAAAACTAAACTTCTAATTTAGCCCCGATAGTAGTGAAAATCCTTTTGTGGTGGGGTTCACCACAAAAGATTGCAACGAATAGCGGGACTGGGCGTCTTGAGAACACGAATTCTTCTGCTTTTAAATAATCACATAATCAATCGAACACCACCTAAATCGGCAACACGATAGGAGAATTTATTTCCTGGCGATCCGATAAACATAAAGTTTTTTGGGATTTTCCATTTCTCAGAAAGTTCATCAATGATTTCTGGACCAAATACACCGTCAATTTCTATGTATTCAATATCTAGTCCTCCATAAGCACGATCTAAAACTTCTAAGTCTTTCTTTAGCACTTCGTTGTCTACAGTGTCTTTTTTGACATGAACAATTTTTAATTTCTTAGTTGTTTCGTTGTCTTCAACGTATTGCAAAACTTTATTTAAGATTGTTATATCGTCTCCTTTTGTAAAGAAAACAAATTCTTGCGAATTGATTTCAGAGCTAAGTTTCTCCAAATAACGATTACTGAGAATCACCATTTTGCGTAGTGGCTGATAGAAATATTCTAGAGCTTCTATTAATAAACGGATTAAGGTAACACGATTGAGCATAATTCCGATAAAGATTAAGGCTGGAACCATGTATTGCAAAAAAGTGTAAAATGAATTGATATTAAGGAGCATGTTTCCGAAGAATGCAGCAATCACCGAAGCTACAGCAATAACAACTGAAATGCCACGAGCACGTTCTGGTCTAGGAAGCTTTCTGCGTTTGTATTTTAAGAGTAAATTTCCAATTCCGAAAAGTGCCATTACAGCTAGAAAAGAAAAGGTATAAACTCCAGCTAAAGATTCTAAATGTCCGTTTGTTGCAAAAAGAACTGAAATACAAAGAATTAAAAAACTCAGAACAATTCTATAATGAGAGCCTCTTTTATTTTGTTTTAAAAAATAATTAGGTAAAATGCGGTCTAATGTCATTCGATTTAAAAGCCCAGAAACTCCCACAAATGAAGTCAAAACGGCTCCGCAAAGTACCATTACAGCATCTATAGAAATGAGCCAAGCAAGCCATGAACCACCAGTGGTTTCTCCTAAATGCGCCAAAAGCGATTCCTTGTTTTCGCCTACTTCTGTAAGTGGAATTACGCTTATTAACAAAATAGCAATTACTGGATTGAAGAAACTCACTATTCCCCACATGTTACGAAGTGTTTTTGGAAAAACGCCTTGTTCTTGTTCTTCTACAAAGTTGGCTGAGCTTTCAAAACCAGAAATCCCTAACATAGCCGCAGAAAAACCTAGAAAAAGAGCTGTTTCAATACTTCCAGACGTAATTGGAGTTTGCCAATTAATATGAAAAGTATCTAAACCATGAGTCAAAACAAACCAGATAGATGCCAAAACAAGCAAAGCCAAGGTTCCTATATGCGTCATAAAAATAATAACAGCTACAAATGCAGATTCTCCGATTCCTAAAATAGCTAATCCTGTAAAAAGCACTAAAACTACAACCGTTGCTATAGTTACATTAAGATTCTCAAAGATTCCGTGTAGGTAATGCATTCCTTCAGAAGCTGAAATAACAGCAGTTGCCATATAAGACAAAACCGTTAACGTTGCGGCCAAGGAAGCTAAACGTTTTGTTGAAGTGTTCAGTAAAACATTGTAAGCTCCTCCGTTTAAAGGAATTGCACCAACAACTTCTGCATAAATTTTTCTGAAAAGAAATAATACAGCAGCAACAATTAAAAGAGAAATCCAAGCGTATTGTCCTGCATATAAGATGGTCAAAGCTGAAACATATAGACAAGAAGAGCTAATATCATTTCCACAAATTGCAGTTGCCTGTAATTGATTTAATTTTTTGTGTACGATTTCTTTCATCAGTATTTATAATTAACACTTTTAATAAAATTTAAGTAACAAAATAATTATAATCGAACTAGGCAGATAATGTATGAAATGCGAAAAATATTTTGTGCTGTTTTAGTTGTTTTTTTGGAACTGTCTAAGCGCCGATAGTGCTTGTGCCTGAACTTTTTTCTGAAAGAATCCTGTCCATCCCAATAAATAACCGGTTAAGCCAAAGGCTTGTTTTGACCATTTCCAAACGTCAAAATTATCAGTGTGTTTGATAATTAATCCGTCTTGAAAGATAAATTCGGCCGAGATTTTATTAATAACTTCTCTATTTGTTTTGCTAAAGTTATATGTAGCAGTCCAATTTGCCGAACCAGTTGAATCGTCTGCCTTTACGTTTGAAAATTCGATTTTTAGCTTGCCTTTACTTTTTAAAAGCAGCATTTCCCACATTTTAGAAACCTGTTCTTCTTTTAATAAACCAAAAGCTGGATCAATAAAATGAACTTTCGGATGATAGCATTCGCTCATTGTTTTAGCATCTGCATTTGCGAAAGCGGTATAGAATTTTGTTATTAAGGCTTCATTTGGATTCATAAAAAAATATTTATGTTAAATATAAGATTTATTAGATTAAAAAATCATTATAAAACACTAATTTCTTTAGCTGTATCAAATGTTTTTTTAGATTTATCAAATGCAGTTGAGAAATACTTCATTTTATTATAAGCTGTAAAATGGCCGGTTAGATTTCCAGAAATGTCTGGCCCGCCAACAATTATAAATCTTACAGCATAAATATCTGTCTTTTTAAGTTTTAACCATTCTGCTGGTGTAAAATAGTAATAAGCAGTTGTTGTTCCGTCTGCAGATTCTTTTACATTTTTGTCTGTACATGCAATAACATCAGCATTTGTCAGATCGACATAAACACCACCAGCTATTTTTGCTTTGTCACTTGCTGTAGAAATGGTTAGTTTTAAAACACCTCCTTTATCTGTTTTAGCTATTTGAACATTGATTTCGCCAGAGTAAGCATATTTATCGCAGATAAAAGGGTATTCCTGCGTTGCAGGATAACGAGCCGAACCTTTAATGCTTATGGTTTGCTGTGCTGAAGCAAAAGTTGAAACAAATAACAACAGGAGTAGTGGAAGTTTAAAATTCATATATATAGTATTTATTGATCAGCTAATTTGGCATCAAATTTCTCATCCCAATCCATTGATTTTATGGCAGAAATAAGATTGTCTTCATTTACAAAAATGCGCAATTCTTTATTGGCCACTTTTTTGGTGTACAATGCATGATAGCGGTAAATGACTTCATGTTTGGTTTTGTAAACTCCGTCTAATTTTAAGTCTATGAAACTTCCGTAGTATTGTCTAAATCTTTGGCAGGTTTTAGTTAAACGCTCTTCTGTAGTGTTTTCCATAACCGATTTAGTTACTTCAGTTTCATTAAAAGGTTTAAATTTTGAAGTGTTACAAGTTTCTAAAACTCTCTTTCCTAAATCATAGGCTTTTCGCTGCTGATTTGCGCTTACTTCTTCTCCAGAAACTTTTTTAATTTTTAAATCTTCCGTATCTCTACTTACTGTTTTCGATTTACATCCAATTAATAATAACAAACATATAATCAATCCTGCTTTCTTCATAACTATTTAAGTAATTTTTAATAATAAGTTAGGATCGGGACAATTTTCGATATAAAAGTTTAGGTCTTTTGTATTGCATACACCAGGATAATCTCCCCAGTAATCACCAATTTTATGGATAATCTGAAAGTGGACATGCGGAGCATAATCCCCATTTACTAAAGCGCTTCCTAAAGTCGCAATCTTTTCACCTTTCTTAAATTGGTCTCCGATATTTAAATTTTCTATACTTTCTAACGATAAATGTCCATATAAAGTATAAAATTTTTCATTTTCAACTTCATGCTCCAATATAATAGTAGGCCCATAGTCTCCCAATCCAATATTATTTTTAAAACTATGAACTGTTCCATCAAGTGCAGCAAGCACAACTGTTCCTTCTTCTGCCCAAAGATCTAGACCAATATGAATATTACGTTCTGGTCTAGAAGCATCCAAAAAAATGGGGCTTCTTTGATATAGAAATCTTCCTTCTATATAACCGCCAAATGCAACTTTAGCGCTATTTTCTTTAAGAAAATTTGAAATGTATTTTTCAAAATCTTCTGAGGTATCTAATTTCTGACTTATTAATTCTTCATTTGAAACCGATAAATTTAACGGCATATATTCTGAGATATTAATTGAGGCATCAATAATTTTAGTAGGTGGTAGAGAATTTAAGATTGAGGCTAGGGGTTTCATGAAATTTAAGCTACTTTATTAATTATTATTAATTCATTGTGGACTTCTATTCGGGGAAGCATTTTGGTTTGAAATAATTTAGGATTTACTTCTGCAACATACTTTCTATTTCTAATATTATGCGCTTCATCTAATATCATGGTATTGAATAAAATAAAACCATCATCTTTTAGAAGCGTACATATTCTATCTACAAAAAACTTTTCAAACAGGAAATTCGGCATATGAGTGTCTTCAAAAATGTCAATTATAATAAGATCATATTTATCTTTTGTTTTTAGAACAAATTCAAATGCATCATCAATAACAACTTCCAATTCCTTAATTTGGTAAAGATTAAAATACTTATTAGCAATCTGGATCATATCTGGATCGATTTCTACTCCAGTTATTCTTTCCTTGTACTCAATCTCATTTACTAATGTTTTAACGACACTTCCACCAGCAACTCCCAATAAAAGAATATGCTCCATTTTTTTAATTTTCTGATAACCAATATTTCTAAGTCCATATCTCAATATACGTTGCAAACTTCCGTATGAATAATTTGTGTTTTCAGTATCTAATACTAATTCTCCATTTGCCCACGTGACCTCGATCATTTTACTTCTGGCCGATTTTTTCTTAAATATTTTTATCGGAATTATGTAACTGAAAAATTTTTGAATCATTTTTTATGCTTTTACTCAAATTTACCATTAAATCTTTTATTTTGCATCAAATATTAAACCTTTAATGAAAAAACTATTATACAAATTCATATTTTTCAAGCTAATGGGCTGGAAAATAGTAGGTATAGAAAATGCCGAAGTAAAAAAATGCATACTAATGGTAATACCCCATACAAGTAATCATGATTTTTATATCGGACTTTTCACTCGCGGAATTTCGAGACTACAGATGAATTGGGTAGGAAAGAAAGAGTTATTTAAATTTCCTTTTGGTTATTATTTTAGAAATGTTGGTGGAGAACCTTTAGATCGCTCTGGCGGATTAAATAAAGTAGATTCTATTGCAGCTATTTTTGACAGAAAAGAAATCTTTCGTTTGGCGGTTGCACCAGAAGGAACTAGAAAAGAAGTAAAAGAAATAAAAACCGGATTTTATTTTATAGCGCTTAAAGCGAATGTGCCAATTGTTCCGGTAGCTTTTGATTGGGGTAAGAAAGAAGTAAATCTTGGAGCGCCATTTTATCCTACTGGAAATTATGAAGCCGATTTTGAAGTTTTGAAAAAACACTATATTGGTGTTCTAGGAAAAATTCCGCAAAATGGGGTAAAACTATAAATTTTGAGATTTTTTTCAAACGCGTGAGAATCGCGTATTTGAAAATTTTTTGAACAGAGAGTCAAATATGCGCTAAATTTTACATTATGGTGCATAGGCTTTAAAAGTGCCATTTTTGTAAAATAAAACTATTTTTTCAATTTCATCATCTTCTAAATCAAAATTTACATTTTTAGGAGTTGGTATTTTTTTTGTTTCCGTTTTTTCTTCTGCATTCACT
This sequence comes from Flavobacterium sp. UBA4854, assembly GCF_002399805.1. Lineage (NCBI taxonomy): Bacteria > Pseudomonadati > Bacteroidota > Flavobacteriia > Flavobacteriales > Flavobacteriaceae > Flavobacterium > Flavobacterium sp. UBA4854. The sequence goes on along the minus strand of NZ_DHEI01000083.1, from coordinate 15,878 downwards.
TTAATAGTAGAAAACAAATCTGTGTTTAGATGTTGATTTTGTAAAATAGGAGCAGAGGTTTGCTGAACTTCCTGAACAGTTTGCTCATTACTTTTTGGAAAAACTCCTCTTCCAATTAAAATCCAATACAGATCAACATCAGGGAAAACCTCCAGAATTTTCATTACAAAATCTAAACTAGGTTTATTTCTTCCAGACAAGAGATGAGACATACTAGAACGCTGTACACCAATTTTATCAGCAAAGGCAGATGCATTTAAACCGTAATAATCCAATACGGTTTCGAGTCTTTTAACAAAATCATCGATGTTTACCATTGTAAATTTAGATTTTAATTTTTCGTATTTACAAATGTAAACAAAAACAAGCAATACTCTAATCTTGCTGTTGCAATTTTAAAAGTACTTTAGTTTTATGTTAAATATAAAATTTATATGATAACATATAAGTTATTGAAATTAATATAATTATGTTATAAAAAGCAAACTAATTAGCTCTATTGAAACCAGTTGAAGCTTTAACTAATAAAAACTTTATAAAACTGTTTACAAATCTAAATTATTAAACACTTCTTTAGTTTACAATTGTAAAAATAAAGATATTTACTTTTGTAAACTAATCGAAACACAATGAATTTAGAACAGCTTTTTATACAATACAAAGAAAAGTCCATATCTGGAAGATATCTTACTCTAGACCATATTAAACCGCTTTTGGATAAGTTGAATACAAATGGTCAAGTACAGATTATTGGCACATCTGTTTTAGGCGAACCTATATATAG
>NZ_DHEI01000083.1:0-14912 GCF_002399805.1 Flavobacterium sp. UBA4854 | reverse complement strand
ACCAAAGCTTTATTTGATTTCATTAATTTATTAAATGATGACACGGATTTTGCAAAGCAAATGCGAGATACTTTTACATTTTACTGTATTCCGATCCTTAATCCAGATGGCGCAAGACTTTACACTCGTGCAAATGCTAATGAAATAGACCTAAATCGTGATTCACAAGACTTATCACAGCCAGAAAGCAAAGTATTGCGTGAAGTATTTGAGAAATTCAAACCTGATTTTTGTTTTAATCTTCATGACCAACGCACCATCTTTGGAGCAGGCACAACCGGAAAACCAGCAACAGTTTCTTTTTTAGCTCCATCTTATAATGAGGAAAGAGAAGTAAACGATAATAGATTGAAAGCGATAAATATCATTGCTGGAATCAATGAAGAGCTTCAGAAATACATTCCAGGACAAGTTGGCCGTTTTGATGACTCGTTCAATATTAATTGTATAGGGGACACTTTTCAATTTTTAGGAGTTCCAACTATCTTATTTGAAGCAGGACACTTTCCAGGCGACTACGAGCGCGAAATTACTAGGAAATTCATCTTTTTCTCGTTAATTTTAAGCTTCAAACTGATTTTCGAAAACGATTTAGTTGACAATAGATTTGGTGAATATTTGAATATTTCACAAAATAATGTGGTTTTTTATGATTTTATGTATAAAAATGTCAAAATAAATTATGATGGTATCGAAATTATTACGAATTTTGTCGCACAATACAAAGAAGAATTAATCGAAAATAAGATTCATTTTAATGCTTACATAGTTGAAGTAGGCGAGTTGGAAAATTATTTTGGACATTACGAATACGATGCAAAAGGCGCAGAATATTCCGACGATTTCCAAAATCTTCCTAAAATGGGTCAGAAAGCAAATTTTTATTTAAATAAAAATGTTAAATTTGTTAACGGATTAATAAAAAGTTAATTTTTATGTGAATTTGTTGTTTTTTATATATAATTTTATACTTTGTAATAGCAATTAGTAATATTAATTAAACAATTATGAGTAAATTTCGTTTAGATGAAGTAGATCACCAGATTTTAGATATGTTAATAGACAATACGAGAGTTCCGTTTACTGACATTGCAAAAAAACTATTGATTTCTGCTGGTACAGTACACGTTAGAGTTAAAAAGATGGAGGATGCCGGTATTATCATGGGATCTTCATTAGCCTTGGATTACGATAAATTAGGTTATTCATTTATTGCTTATGTTGGGGTTTTCCTTAACAATACATCTCAAACTAAATTTGTATTGGAGAGAATCAATCAAATTCCATTCGTAACTGTAGCTTCTGTAACTACAGGAAAATTCAACATCTTTTGCAAAATTAGAGCAAAAGACACTAAACACGCGAAAGAAGTTATCTTCATGATCGACGATATTGATGGTGTTTACAGAACAGAAACTATGATTTCATTAGAGGAAAGTATTAACGATAAGAAGCGTTTGATGCATACTATTTTCAAAAATATGTAAGAATTTCTCTTGAATGCTATATTAAAATATAACCTCAAGTTTATTCTTGGGGTTTTTTTATGACTAATTAACCAACCAACTATAACACGATTATGTATACGTTGCCAAAAATTGAGCGTTTTAATCAAGACGTTCTCTCAAAATACCACATTTATAATAGTGTTTTTATAACATTACCCTTTGATTCTATCGATAACACAGGAGTTTTACTTCCTTTATTTACAGAAACTTGCGAAACGGGCTTTAAAAAACAGGAAACTCCAAAAGAAATTGTAGATTTCTTCTCTAATAAATTCTTAAGTAACGCTTCTGAAGCTGAAAAAATCGACCTTATGTTTCGATTTATTCAATATATAGAGCGCCAAATTGTATTATTTGATGCTATTGAAGATGCTGCTTTTCCTGAAGTAAATAATATGGAAGGGCGAGGGTCTCTTCGTGATATTAAAGAAAAATCAGATGCCAAAGAAAAAGATGACGAATTAATTGAATTCTTAGAAAACTTCAACGTTCGTACCGTTTTAACAGCGCATCCAACTCAGTTTTATCCTGGTCCCGTTTTAGGAATTATCAATGACTTGACAGAAGCAATTCGTAAAAATGATCTTTTGGAGATTAAACAATTGCTGGCTCAATTAGGAAAAACTCCTTTTATTCAAAAAGAAAAACCAAATCCTTACGACGAAGCGGTAAGTTTAATTTGGTACCTAGAAAATGTATTTTATGCTACAGCAGGAGAAATTGTACATTATCTGCAAAAAAATATTGCAGAAGGAAATCCGATTCAAAATCAGTTGATCAAACTTGGTTTCTGGCCAGGAGGTGACCGCGATGGAAATCCTTTTGTTACTACAGACATTACACTTAAAGTTGCAGATCGTCTGCGAACTTCAATTTTGAAGTGTTATTATGTAGAAATGAGAAATCTAAAGCGCAAGCTAACTTTCTCAGGAGTAGACACTTTAGTAGCAGAACTTGAACATAAACTTTACCGTTCTGTATTCTACTCTAAAGGGGATATTTTTATCACTTTAGAAGAATTATCTACGCAATTAGAGAAAATCCGAACTATAATTATTGAGAAACATCAGTCATTATATTTGGATGAATTAGAAGCACTTTTAGTAAAGATCAATTTATTTGGTTTTCATTTTGCAACTTTAGATATTCGTCAAAACAGCAAAATTCATAATGCAGTTTTCAAAGATGTAGTAAACTACTATCTGAATTCTGGTTCAGATATTTTCCCTAAAAATTATTTCGAATTAACGGAAGATCAAAAAATTGATGTTTTATCGAAAGTTAAGGGGAATTTGAATCCGGCTGATTTTGAAAGTGAAATTACAAGATATACTTTAGAATCTGTTCAAGCTATTAAAACCATTCAGCAAAATAATGGCGAAGAAGGAGCAAATCGTTATATTATTAGTAATAACGAAAGTGCCTTGAATGTGATGGAAACTTTCGCTATGATTCGTTTGAATAATTGGGAAAAACCAACTGTAGATATTATTCCGCTTTTTGAATCTGTAGACGATTTACAAAATGCGCATTCTATAATGGAACAGTTGTATACCAATCCAGAATATGCTAAACATTTGAAGTCTAGAGGAAATAAACAAACAATCATGCTTGGATTCTCTGACGGAACTAAAGATGGTGGTTATTTAATGGCTAACTGGAGTATTTATCAAGCTAAAATTTCATTGACCAAAATCTCTAGAGAATACGGAATTAAAGCTATTTTCTTTGATGGACGTGGTGGACCTCCTGCTCGTGGCGGTGGAAAAACACATAAGTTCTATGCGTCTCTTGGACCAAAAATCGAAAATAACGAAATTCAGATTACAGTTCAAGGTCAGACAATTAGCTCTAATTTTGGAACTTTAGATTCTTGCCGTTATAATATCGAAAACTTGTTGAGTGCTGGCGTTACAAATCAAGTTTTCAGTAAAGAGAAAAATGAACTGACTGCAGATGAAACTCAAATCTTGACAGATTTAGCTAATTTGGGGTATGATAAATATTTAAGCTTCAAAAATCATCCGAAATTTATTCCGTACTTAGAAAAAATGAGTACGTTAAAATATTACTCAAAAACTAATATTGGAAGCCGTCCTTCAAAAAGAAGCAAATCTGAATCATTAGATTTTGCTGATTTAAGAGCAATTCCGTTTGTGGGTTCATGGAGTCAGTTAAAACAAAACGTTCCAGGATTCTTTGGAGTTGGTTCAGCTTTAAAACATTTTGAAGAATCTGGGCAATGGGATAAAGTAAGTGATTTGTATCATAATTCATTATTTTTCAAAACATTGCTTGAAAATAGTATGATGTCACTAGCAAAATCTTTCCTGCCATTGACAGCTTATATGAAAAATGATCCTGAATTTGGTGAATTCTGGCAGATTATCTACGATGAATTCTCAGAAACAAAACGTCTTTTATTGAAAATTGCTGGACACAAAACCTTGATGGAAAATTATCCTGATGGTATTGCTTCAATTCAAATTAGAGAACGTATAGTTTTACCTTTATTGACAATTCAACAGTATGCTTTATTGAGAATCAATGAGTTAAATAAAGAGCAAACTCCTGATGAAGAATTAATTAAAGTTTATGAGAAAATCGTAACAAGATCTTTATTTGGAAACACTAATGCAAGTAGAAATTCAGCTTAAAATATAAAAAATGAAAGCAGCAGAATTATTAGATAACGAATATTCAGGTCATTTTGGAACCTACGTCAAAGCAGCTGGAGACGGAATTTTGATTGAAGAATTAGAAATTTCGCTTCACGAGTTTATCCGATTTGTGCAAAATATTCCAATGGATAAATTTGATTATCGCTACGCAGAAGGGAAGTGGACAATCAAAGATATCATTCAGCATGTTATTGATACAGAAAGAATTTTTGCTTATCGTGCTTTGCGTTTTTCAAGAAACGATAAAACGCCTTTACCAAGTTTTGAAGAAAGCGATTATGCAGACAATACAGATTCAAATAAGAGAAGCATTCAAGATTTGCTTACTGAATTTTCAGCTGTAAGACATTCAACTTTATTATTCTACAAAAGTTTGTCAGAAGAACAGTTGAAGAGAATTGGTACAGCATCTAATAATCCAATTTCTGTTCGTGCTTTAGGTTTTGTAATGATTGGACATCAGAAACATCATCAAAAAGTTTTTGAGGAAAGATATTTGTAAAAAATGAATATAAAAAAAGCTGTACTATTGAAGTACAGCTTTTTACTTTTAGAAATAGAGCTTCGACTCCGCTCAGCCTGACACGCCAATAAACACTATTCATTGTCAGGCTGAGCGGAGTCGAAGCCTTTCTTTTATATCTTTTGATTCTTTCTCTCCAAAAAAGCCAAACCAAATCGAATTTTATCATAAGACATCTTTTCTTCAAAATATTCGAAGTAAGGCCTTAAAGCATTCGGATTTTCTAATTCAATTTTTGCTTTTTCAATTTTCAGAATTTCATCTTCAGATACAAATTGGCTTAAATCGATATCATTTCCATCAATGTATAATTTAGCCAAATGAGAAATAATGGTAGTTTCTCCTAAATTTCGTTGTCCTGCAATCTCTTCAACAGAAAGTCCCCCTTGAAATAATTCTAATGTTTTTTTATAAGTGTTATCTTTTTTTTCTTTTTTAACAACCGATTTGTTTCGCTGAAATTCAATTATTGCTTTTATGAAATCATCTCCATATTTTTCGAGTTTCACTTTACCAACACCTTCAACAGCAAGGAATTCCTCATCTGTTACAGGTTTTAGAATTTCCATTTGCCTTAACGCAGCATCACTAAAAATAACATAAGCAGGTACTTCTTCTTCTTTTGCAATTTCGTAACGCAATTTTCTAAGTGTTTCAAAAAGCGAGTTTTTCTCAGTCTTGACTTTTGTTTCTTTTATTTGATTCTTGTCAATTACCTTTTTCACAACAGTTGTCAGTTTTACTTGTTCTCCTTCAAACAAAACTTTCTTTGCAAAAGAAGTAAGCAGAATTTTATTATGTTGATGAAAGGCAATTTCACAATATCCTAAATTGATGAGCTGAATAAGATATTGATTCCAATCGTACCAAGAAACATCATGTCCAATTCCGTACGTTTTCAGCTCTTGATAATTTTTTTCGTAAATATACGCGTTTCTCGAGCCTCTCAAAAAATCGACAATAACAGCCAACGGTTCAGATTCTTTTAAACGCACAATAGCAGACAACGCCTTTTGCGCAAGAATTGTCCCATCGAAAAAAGTTGGCGGATTTTTGCAAATATCGCAGTTTCCGCAATTCTCTGTAACCAATTCACCAAAATAAGACAAAAGAATTTTTCTGCGACAGCTTACGGCATCTGCATATTGTTTCATGCGATCCAATTTTGCCAGCTGAATATCGGAGTTCAATCCTTCGGAAGCAAATTTTTGCAATTGGATTACATCCGCGTAACTTTCAAACAAAACGGTTTCTGCAGGAAGACCATCTCGACCAGCGCGCCCGATTTCCTGATAATAACCTTCAATATTTTTTGGTAAGTTATAATGAATAACCCAACGAACATTCGATTTGTCAATTCCCATTCCGAAAGCAATTGTAGCGCAAACTACTTGACAGTCGTCATTTATAAATTGATCTTGAGTTTTAGCACGCGTTTCATTATCTAAACCAGCATGATAGGCTTTTGCCTCGATGCCATTCTTCTTTAATTTTTCGGCAAGTTCTTCTGTAGTTTTACGACTTAAGCAATAAATTATTCCAGACTCATTGGGTTTATTTTCAATAAAATCAATTATTTGTTTAACGCGATCTAAAGCTGGGCGAACTTCTAAACTTAAATTTTTCCGATCAAAAGACGCAATAAATGTCTTTGGATTCTTAAGATTTAATTGTTTGGATATATCTGTTCTAGTTGCTTTATCAGCCGTGGCAGTCAAAGCTAAAATTGGAGTAGAAGGGAAGCGGCTTTTTAAATATCCTAAATTAGTATAAGCAGGTCTAAAATCATGTCCCCAAGACGAAATACAATGCGCTTCATCAATTGCTATTAAACTAATATTCAACTCATTGAAAGCCATATCTAAGTAAGAAAGACTTTCGGGAGCGATATAAACTAATTTAAAATGATTTGATTTTAAGTTGTCTATATAATATTGCTGTTCTTGTGATGATTGAGAACTATTAATGTAACAAGCAGATATTCCGTTGGTTTTCAAACTGTCAACCTGATCTTTCATTAATGCAATCAAAGGAGATATTACAACTGTAATTCCTGGCAAAATTAGAGCCGGAAGCTGAAAACATATTGACTTTCCTCCTCCAGTTGGCATAATAGCCAAGGTATCTTGACCAGATAATATCGTATTAATTATGGTTTCTTGATTTGGTCTAAATTTTTCGAAACCAAAATTTTCTTTTAATGTGGTATGTAGAATTTCTGAAGTCATAGGCTTATATTTTTATTCAAGATTTAAATGTAAAAATAATCCTATAAAAATAAAAATTTAAATTAGTTATGTTTATTGTGTGTATCATAAAAAAAGGAACTCCAAATAGAGTTCCTTTTATTTATTAAAAAGAAAATGAATTAATCTTCATCATCTTCGTCTTCTTCATCATAATCAGTGTCTGCTTTGTCATCATCATCGTCATCGTCGTCACCACCGTCAGTATCTGGTTTGTCATGATTATCATCGTCGTCGTCATCGTCGTCGTTACTAATATCATCATCAAGATCCAAACCTTTAACTGGTGCAATTGCATCTACATCAACATCTAAATCGTCATCTTCATCGTAGTTTTCAATTCTGTCAGCAAGTTTAGTACTAATTTTTACTAAGTAAATAGTGTCTTCAGTACGAACTTCAACAGCTTCGACCAATTCGTTTTTAGCATTTCTAAAACGGATTACATCCGAATCATCATAACCATCAGGAAATTTTTCAACCAAAAGGTTTAAAATTTCGTTGGTAAGTTTAGCGTAGTCTACTATAACTCTTTTCATAAATTATCTTATAAATCTAATAAGTATGCAAAAATTAACGGAGCAACAATTGTAGCATCCGATTCAATAATAAATTTAGGGGTTTTGATGTCTAATTTACCCCAAGTGATTTTTTCATTTGGAACTGCCCCAGAGTAAGAACCATAACTAGTTGTTGAATCTGAGATTTGGCAGAAATAACTCCAAAATGGAACATCGTGCATTTCCATATCTTGATATAGCATTGGAACAACACAGATAGGGAAGTCACCCGCAATACCACCACCGATTTGGAAGAATCCAATTCCGTTTGAACTGTTTTTAGAATACCAATCCGCAAGGAAAGTCATGTATTCAATTCCAGATTTCATGGTAGATGCTTTTAAATCTCCTTTAATTACGTATGAAGCAAAGATATTACCCATTGTACTATCTTCCCATCCTGGAACGATAATAGGTAAATTTTTCTCTGCAGCTGCATACATCCAGCTATCTTTTAGATCAATTTCGTAGTATTCTTCTAAAACGCCAGACAATAACATTTTGTACATAAATTCGTGAGGGAAGTAACGCTCACCTTTGTCGTCAGCATCTTTCCAAATTTTGTAAATATGTTTTTGTAAACGACGGAAAGCTTCATGCTCAGGAATACATGTATCTGTAACACGGTTTAATCCTCTTTCTAATAAAGCCCATTCGTCTTCTGGTGTTAAATCACGGTAGTTAGGAACTCTCTCGTAGTGAGAATGAGCTACTAAATTCATGATATCTTCTTCTAAGTTTGCTCCAGTACATGAAATAATATGCACTTTGTCTTGTCTGATTACTTCGGCAAAAATTTTACCAATTTCTGCTGTACTCATTGCGCCAGCCATACTTACCAGCATCTTGGCACCATCAGCTAATTGCTGCTCGTATGCCTTTGCAGCATCTACTAATGAAGCAGAGTTAAAATGCAAATAGTGTTTTTCAATAAACTGACTGATTGGTCCTTTCATTTTTTTTGTTTTTTTTTGAATTAAAAAGTTTAACCTTTTTGGATGTTAATGCAAATTAAGAATTTTAAACAAATTTCTTTCACTTAATCTGCCGTTTTTTATAACTTTTTTTTGTAGCCTAAAATCTTTAAAACATCGTCCGAAGTCTGTTGTTCTGAGAAAACCTCGGTTGCCAGAATTCCATTTTCATCACGATCAATTAAGATGTGTTTTGGCTGCGGAATCAGACAGTGGTGTAAACCGCCGTATCCTCCAATTGTTTCTTGATAAGCGCCAGTATTAAAGAATCCGATGTATAATGGTTTCTCTTTGCTGTACTTAGGCAGGTAAATTGCATTCATGTTTTGCTCAGAGTTGTAATAGTCGTCACTATCACAAGTCAGACCTCCCAACAGTACCCGCTCGTAAGTATCATTCCAGCGGTTAATAGCCAGCATGATAAAACGTTTATTTATAGCCCAAGTATCTGGTAAAGTGGTAATGAAAGATGAGTCGATCATATTCCATTTTTCTCTATCATTTTGTTGTTTTTGATACAAAATCTGATAGATTGCACCACCGCTTTCACCTACTGTAAATGATCCAAATTCCGTAAAAATATTTGGAACATCAACTTCAGCTTCATCACAAGCAATTTTAATTTGATTGATAATTTCATCAATCATATATTGATAATCATACTCAAAAGCAAGTGAGTTTTTGATAGGGAAACCACCGCCAATGTTTAGTCCGTCTAGTGTAGGACATTCTCTTTTAAGAGCAATGTAAACTTTAATACATTTTACAAGCTCATTCCAATAATATGATGTATCGTTTATTCCGGTATTGATAAAAAAGTGAAGCATTTTCAGCTCTAATTTATCATTCTCCTGAATTTGTTTTTTATAGAAAGAAACTATGTTTTTATAACCAATACCTAATCTAGAAGTATAAAACTCAAATTTAGGTTCTTCTTCAGCAGCAATACGGATTCCGATTTTGAATTTTCCTTTAATTTCTGCTTGAAGCAAATCTAACTCTTCGTAATTATCAATAATCGGAATAGTATTTTTATGTCCGTTATTAATTAATCTTGCGATGTTATTAATGTACTCGTCTCTTTTAAAACCATTGCAAATTACATATGTACTTTTGTTGATTTTACCATTTTCTAATAAATTCTCAACAATATTCACATCAAAAGCAGATGACGTTTCGATATGGATGTTATTCTTGAAAGCTTCATTCATAATATATTCAAAATGAGAGCTTTTTGTGCAATAACAGTAATAGTATTTTGCGTCGTATTTATTCTTTTCCATCGACTTTCTGAACCAAGCTTTTGCTTTGTTGATGTTTTCAGAAATCTGAGGCAAATAAGTAAACTTTAATGGCGTACCATACTGTTCAACCAATTTCATTAAATCGATATTGTGAAACAATAGGTTGTCTTTGTTTAATTTAAATTCCTCTTGCGGAAAGTAATATGTTTGGTTTATTAGATCAGAATATTTTGTATTCATTTATTTATCAATATTTTAGAGATTGTAATTTTATTTAATTTTAGGTTTTTGGGGACTTAATCTTAAATTCAAACTCTAATATTGGCAAATATAATAGGCAGTTTTTCATGCTCCGCTTTTGTACATTGGAAAACATCAAAACAAAATGGGCTTTTACTATTATAAAAACGATTCAACATTCTTAATAAAGAAGTGTTGAGCCTGTTTCTGTAAGAGCTAAAGTGCCTTTGCTGATTGTTTGTTTTCATGGGGCAAATGTAAAAAATAATATATACCAAATGCAATGCTTTTGATTAAAAAAAGTTTAAGATTTATAATCGTCAAACGCTTCTAGAATCAATTTATTTTCAACGGATTGGTTAATTTTTATTTTTCCGATTCCTTCAATCAATGCAAATTGAATTAAACCGTATTCATTTTTTTTGTCGTGAATTAACAATTCTAAGATCGGATCAATGTCTTTTTCCTCAAAAAATACATCGTCATAGATATCTTTAATAACTGCTTTAATTTCTCTATATTCTTCTTCAGAAATCAATCCTTTTTGTAGCGAAATATAACTTTCCAAAATCATTCCAACAGCAATAGCTTCTCCGTGCAGTAAAGTTGTTTTTTCTTCACTTTCTAGAAAGTATCCTTCAATAGCGTGACCTAGCGTATGTCCGAAGTTTAGAGCTTTACGGATATTTTTCTCTGTTGGATCCTGAATAACGATTTCATTTTTAATTTCAACAGAACGATAAATCAATTGATCCAGTTCATCAAAAACAATCGATTTTAAATCTGAAAATTGTCTCCAGTATGGCGCATCATATATTAAACCATGTTTTAGCATTTCTGCTAGACCAGAACGCATTTCGCTTTGTGGCAAAGTTTCCAAATATTGTGTATCAATTAAAACCATTTGCGGCACATTGATAACTCCGATCTGATTTTTAAGATTTCCTAAGTCAACACCTGTTTTTCCTCCAACAGAAGCATCAACCATAGATAATAATGTAGTTGGAATATTAATAAAGTCTACGCCTCTTTTAAAAGTAGAAGCAACAAAACCGCCTAAGTCTGTAACAACACCGCCTCCTAAATTAATAATAAGCGATTTTCTATCAGCTCCAAGTTCTGTCAAGATATTCCAGATCTCAATACAGGTTTCTATATTTTTGTTTGCTTCTCCAGCTTCAAATTCTATGATTTCTATTGCTAAATCAGTTTCTAAAAGCGGAATAAATTTAGATAAACAATATTCATTAGTCTGATCATCAACAATTATAAATATATTAGAATATTTACTTTCTCTTAAATGTTTATTTAAAGCTTCGTAAGCATTCTCATTAAAATGCACGAGATAATTATTGGCTTGAATAGATTGCATAGTTCTTTTAGTTAATTTAAAGCGCAAAAATAAGGCATTTTTACCTTAATAATATTCAAACTTTAAGGCTAATTTGTGTAAAATGCGGGTTTGCTTCTTTAAAATTAAGATAAAATTCTTTTAAGTAGTAAACATTTACTTCATAAATTTATGCTTTTGACATTCTTATTAACAATATACAAAAATTTGATGCCGTTTGATAAAGAATATTCAAAACACTCTCTATATTTGCATAAAAAATAAAACTTAATGGAAAAGATATTCGACAACACTCAAGTTGCGTTTTCACTAAAAAGCGACACAGAGCTTGATAGAGCTTATTTCCTTTTCAAAATGATTGACAGTGAACCTCTTGTAAGAATTGGTACAGCTGTAACTAATTTTGCAATTAAAGCTCATTTACCAGTAGAAGGATTAATTCGTGCAACTGTTTTTGACCATTTTTGTGGTGGTGTAAACGAAAATGACTGTCTTACTGTTGTAGACAAAATGTTTACAAAAGGAGTTTCTTCAGTTTTAGATTATTCTGTTGAAGGAAAAGAAGAAGAAGAGCAGTTTGATGCCGCTTTAGAAATGACTTTAAGAACAATCGATTTTGCTAAAGAACGTTTGGCAATTCCATTTGCAGTTTTTAAACCAACTGGTTTAGGCCGTTTCGAATTATATGAAAAATTAGGAGAAAAACAAACTCTTAACCCAGCAGAACAATCAGAATGGGATAGAGTAGTAGCTCGTTTTGATAAAGTTTGTAGTGAAGCGCATAAAAAAGATGTAGCTTTATTAATTGACGGTGAGGAGAGCTGGATGCAGGATGCTGCTGATGATTTGGTTACCGACATGATGCGTAAATACAATAAAGAAAAAGCAATTGTATTTAATACTTTACAAATGTACCGTTGGGATCGTTTAGATTATTTAAAAAAAATTCACGAAGTTGCAAAAACTGAAGGTTTCTATATCGGAATGAAATTGGTTCGTGGCGCTTACATGGAAAAAGAAAACAAAAGAGCAGAAGAAAAAGGCTATGTTTCTCCAATTTGCGTTTCTAAAGAAGCTACAGATGTAAATTATGATAATGCTGTACAATATATGTTAGAGCATATTGACAAAATGGCCATTTTTGCAGGAACTCATAATGAATTAAGTTCATACAAATTAATGGAAATGATGGCAGAGAAAGGAATCGCTAAAAATGATTCTAGAATCTGGTTTGGACAATTATATGGAATGAGTGATAATATTAGTTACAACTTAGCAGAAAACGGCTATAACGATGCTAAATACTTACCATTTGGACCTGTAAAAGATGTTATGCCGTACTTGATTCGTCGTGCAGAAGAAAACACTTCGGTTGCTGGGCAAACAAGTCGCGAATTATCTATGATTAAAGCAGAACGCAAGAGAAGAAAAGGAAAATAATTTTTAGTTTTCTGTTTTCTGTCTCACTTAATAGATAAAAAAAAACTCCAATCTTTTTTGATTGGAGTTTTTTTTTATCTATTAAGCGGAGTTTAGATCCTTTTATGAATTACTAAACTGTAAATTACTCAAGTTTTTATAAATACCGTTTTCTAAGTTTATTAATTCTTGGTGCGTTCCTTCTTCTGAAATTTTTCCGTTGTCAAGAACTAGAATTTTATCTGCATTTCTAATTGTCGAAAGACGGTGAGCAATGATAATGCTTGTTCTTCCTTCCATTAACACTTCTAAAGCTTCTTGAACTAGTTTTTCGCTTTCGCTATCTAAAGACGATGTAGCTTCATCTAAAATCAAAATACTTGGATTTTTAAGCAATGCTCTCGCAATTGCAATACGCTGACGCTGACCTCCAGAAAGTTTAACGCCACGTTCTCCAACCAAAGTTTCAAATTTCTCAGGAAAACCATCCACAAAATTATAAGCGTTGGCTTGTTTTGCGGCGGTGATAATCTCTTCTTCTGTAGCATTCGGATTTCCGTAAGCAATATTTTCTCTAATTGTTCCTCCAAATAAAATTACGTCTTGAGGAACGATACTCATATTTCCGCGAAGATCTTCTAAGTCATAATCCTGAATATTCTTGCCATCAACTAATATTTGTCCAGAAGTTATGTCGTAAAAACGTAATAAAAGAGAAGAAATAGTAGATTTTCCTGCACCACTTGGTCCTACGATTGCAATTTTTTGTCCAAATTCGGCAGTAAAATTAACATCTTTTAAAACCTGAACTTCTTTTCTTGAAGGATAACTAAAAGCAACATTATTGAAAGACACGTTTCCTTTAATTTTTTCAACTGCAGAAAGTCTTGGTTTAGCATTAATTTCTTCAGGAGTTTCTTCTAATAATTCAAAAACACGTTCTGTTGCGCCAACTGCTTTTTGGATCTGCGCATACATTTCTGCAATTCCGCCAAAAGAAGCTCCAATAAAAGTAGTATACAATACAAACGAAATTAAATCACCAACACCCTCAACTTCTCCTTTAATTGTTAGTGTAATTCCGTACCAAACAACAGCAACAACACATCCGAAAAGGCAAAGAATAATAAATGAAGCAAAGTAACCTCTGTATTGACCACCTTTAATGGCAATTTTTACAATTTCTCTAATCTTGTTTTTATAACGTTGAATTTCGTACCATTCGTTAGCAAATGCTTTTACATTACTAATTCCTTGTAATGTTTCTTCAACAATAACTTGACTTTCAGCAACTTTATCTTGTGTTTTTTTTCCGTATTTACGAATGAATCTTCCAAAGATTACAGCAGCAACCGCCACAACAGGCACAATTGCTAACATCATTAAAGTTAATTTTGGACTAATGCTTCCTAAAATTATAAAACCTCCAATAATTAGAATAAACTGACGTAAAAACTCTGCAATAGTCGTACTAAATGTATCTTGTAATTGCGAAATATCAGCACTTATTCTACTATTAAGTTCTCCAACGCGTTTTTGCGAATAAAATGACATTGGTAATTTTATCAAATTCTCATATAAAGCAAAACGAATGTTTGAAAGCGAGTTTTCGGTAAAATTCACAAACAATGAAATTCTAAAAAAAGAGAAAATAGCCTGAAGTCCTAGAATTACCATTAAACCAAGAGCTATTTCATTTGCCTTTGAAAGGTCTTTATTGGTAACACAATCTACTAACATTCCCATTAATTTAGGAAAGGCTAGGGCAGTGGCACTTGTTAAGAATAAGAAGATCAAACCAAGGAAGAATTTCCATTTGTGGTTTTTAGCATATTTAAAAATTCGGAGAGCTTTTTGAAGGGAGTTAGAGTTTAATTTAGCTTTAGGTAAATCATTTTCTTGAAATCTTGCCATTTGAATATACAATTAAGGTACGCAAAGGTATAACTATAGCAAATGATTACAAAAAGAATATCCTCATTTAGTATCAAGGCATTCAATTTTTAACTAAATTTTAAAAAATATACATTTTTACTCATTTTTAATTCATTGATAAATAGAATTCTAAAAATTTTATTAGATCTTTTTTTTACTTTTTTCAAAAAAACACTTGGAAATATAAAATCTAGCTGTATATTTGCACTCGCAATCACAAACGATAGCAAC
>NZ_DHEI01000113.1:65395-65552 GCF_002399805.1 Flavobacterium sp. UBA4854 | reverse complement strand
TCGTTCCTCGAAATGACAAACTTGACGTTTTTCTCTCAATCTTGTCATTTCGACCGAAGGGAGAAATCACACTAGAAATTCCGCAAAGTATATCGCCAATCTTTGTCGATTCCCGAGTGCGATTTCTCCCTTCGGTCGAAATGACAAACTACTTTAA
>NZ_DHEI01000113.1:61981-65068 GCF_002399805.1 Flavobacterium sp. UBA4854 | reverse complement strand
GGTTTAGAAGAAAACAACTTTACTGTGCATTTGGCCGAAACGGGCGAAATGGCGCGCGACCTTGTACAAGAAAATACTTGGGATATTATTTTGATGGATATCATGCTTCCGGGAATTGACGGTATTCAGCTGACCAAATTAATGCGTTTTAAAAAGATTCATACGCCTATTTTAATGCTCAGCGCATTGAGCAATACCGATGATAAAGTTACTGCACTAGATTCTGGTGCCGATGATTATCTTGTAAAACCTTTTCATTTTAAAGAACTGATTTCGAGAGTAAATGCGCTTACGCGAAGAACAAAATTTAATTACAACGAACCCGAAACTTTGTACACTTGCGGAACTTTAACCATTAATCCAGACGAACATAAAGTCACAGAAAATAACGAATTGATCGATCTTTCGCCAAGAGAATATAAACTGCTTTTGTATTTATTAGAAAACCGAAATAAAGTAATGTCGCGAACTCAGATTCTAACTGCAGTTTGGGGAATTAATTACGACAATAATACCAATGTGGTCGATGTGTATATTTCGTATTTAAGAAACAAAATAGAACACAATCATAAGTTCATTCACACCATAAAAGGAATTGGTTATATGCTAAAAGAATAATTTATGAAAATCCGTAATCGCTTTACTTTAATTTCTTCTTTGACATTCAGCGTTGTGTTTGTCATTGCTTCGCTGATCACGTATTTTTCTTTTTACAGTTATTCTGAAAAAATAGTTTATAACGAATTGCAGAAAACCTGTCTTCTTACAGGAATTTTCTATTTAGAGAAAGACGAACTTCCAAAAAATCAGCATTTAATTATTGGACAGCAGTTTAAAGAAAATTCACTAGAAATAGTTTCACGCGTTTACAACGAGAAAAACCAAATTGTATACGGCGATAAAACTTCGGATCACAATATAAATTCAAAACGATTAGATTACATTAGAAAAAACAGGAAACTAAGTTTTAAGTCCAAACATCATTTTTACTTCGGAACTTACTATCATGACAATCAAGGAGATTTTGTAGTTTTCGTCAAAAAAAACGATACCGATTTCAAAACCATGACAGATAGATTATTGATCATTATGATTTTGGTTTTAATTTCGGGATTGGTCAGTATTTATTTGGTCAGCCGATTGCTTTCTAATTTGGCTTATACTCCGATCAAAAACATTATAAATCAAGTTAATGAGATTCAGGCTTCTTCTTTAGACAAACAAATTGTTTCTTCTAATACCAAAGATGATATTCAGGAATTGATAGAAACGTACAACAATCTGCTGAAACGTCTTTCGGATACTTTTATCATTCAGAAAAACTTCATTAATTATGTTTCACACGAATTCAAAACGCCTTTAACCGCCATTTCTGGAAACCTTGAAGTTTTTGCCCAAAAAGACAGAACCAGCGCCGAATACAAAGAAATGTCTCAGAAAGTATTAGAAAACGTCTATCAAATCGAAGACACGATGAATACTTTGATGATGCTTTCGGGGCTTCGCGAAAATATGGAACTTAACGAAATTTTCAGAGTCGACGAATTGGTTTGGGACATCAACGATCAATTGTCTGCC
The DNA here is from genome assembly GCF_002399805.1 of Flavobacterium sp. UBA4854. Taxonomy (NCBI): domain Bacteria; kingdom Pseudomonadati; phylum Bacteroidota; class Flavobacteriia; order Flavobacteriales; family Flavobacteriaceae; genus Flavobacterium; species Flavobacterium sp. UBA4854. Next base: position 63,490 of record NZ_DHEI01000113.1, on the reverse strand, counting down.
ACTTATCATTTAAAAGGGCAAATTCAAATTGCATTAGAAGTATTGAATGATAAACTGCTTTCTATACAAGGAAATTCTAACGAAATTAAAATTGCATTGTTTAATATCATCGAAAATGCTGTTAAATATTCCGAAGGAAATCCGATAAAAATCAGTTTATTAGAACAAAATCAGCAGCTAAAAATTATCATTGAAGATCAAGGAAAAGGCATTAGCGAAGAAGATCTTCAATTTATCAAACAAACCTTCTACAGAGGTAAAAATGTAAGCGATATAAAAGGAAGCGGAATTGGTTTGACATTGGCCAATGTAATCTTCAAACAAAATAATATTGAGTTTACAATTACTTCTAAAAAAACGTTTGGAACCACCGTAACACTGATTTTCCCAAAACTCTAATCGTTTTCTAATCCAACTCTTACTGGTTTCTAACAGACATCAAATTGAGGCTTAATACGTAGCAAATAGCTTTGCATCTTATTAAATCTACTCAATTTGAAACGTATATTTTTAACCTTGTTTTTAATTGTATCACTCAAAAGTATGGCACAAATTGGAGCCATCAGCGATACAATTGTTCTTTCTCGAAATCAGGCCGAAGCTATATTTCTGGAAAAGAACATTTCTCTTATTTCCGAAAAACTGAATATCGACATTGCTGAGGCGCAAGTTATTCAGGCAAAACTGTGGCCAAATCCGACATTGACCGTTGGAGAAATTAATCTTTGGAGCAATGCTACTGCTCAACAATTGCCCGTTCTATGGGGAAACTACGGAAGAACGCAACAAGTCAATGCCGAACTTGAGCAATTGGTTCAGACTGCGGGAAAACGAAAAAAAATGATCGCCATGGAAAAAGTGGGTGTAGATATTGCCAAAGAATATTTCAAAACTTTTTTACGAAATCTCAAAATCGAGTTTAGAAGCAATCTTACTGAACTGCAATACACGCAAGCTCAGGAAGCTATTTATAAAAAACAGCTTTCGTCAATGCAAACCTTAATTAAAGCATATGGCAATCAGGTCGCACAAGGTAATATTGGCAAGGCCGAATACATTAGGTTAAAAGCATCTGAACTTCAATTTCTAAAAGAAATCAGCGATTTACAGAAAGACAACAATTCATTACAAAAAGAACTTAAAGTTTTAATGAATCTTCCTCCTGCAAGTTTCATCAAATTGACTGACGAAGGTTTTGTTCCTGCAAATAAAAATATAGAAGATATCAATATAGGAAATCTAATGGCCTCGGCAGTAGAAAATCGTCCCGATATGAAAGTTCTTAAACTCGGAAACGACTATAACGACATTAAATACAAATATGAAAAAGCCATGCGAACTCCCGATGTTACACTTGGTGTGAGTTATGACCGTGGTGCGAGTTTAATGAACGATTTTGTTGGTCTTGGCTTCTCTGTTGATCTTCCTTTTTTTAATAGAAATAAAGGAAACATAAAAGTCGCAAAACTGACTGTTGAGCAAGGTAAATTGGCTACTGAAGAAAAGACA
>NZ_DHEI01000113.1:56699-61819 GCF_002399805.1 Flavobacterium sp. UBA4854 | reverse complement strand
TACGATAATGTTGATGCCAGTTACGAAGGTGATTTGGACAAACTATTAGAAGCTTATCGAAAAAATTTCATGCAAAAAAATACCAGCATGCTCGAATATCTTGATTTTGTTGATGCGTATCTAGACAACAAAACCATTTTATTAAACTCTAAGAAAGATCTCAACAACAATCTTGAAGAATTACGCTACATCGCGGGTGAAGAAATCAATTAAACCGAATTATCTAAAAAATAATAACATAATGAAGAAATATATTTTACTCCCGATGCTTGGGTTATTGCTCGTTTACGGATGCGGCAAAAAAGAAGAAGTTAAAGAGACAATTGCAGACAAATTTTGTATTGATAAAGAATTAAAAGAAAAAATCACTATAGAACCAATTCAAAAACGTGCTGTAAGTGAATCTATTAATCTTACCGGAAATATTACTTATAATGGCGATCATGTGGTTCAGTTTAACAGTCTTGTGGAAGGAATTATAACTAAAACCAATTTCTCATTGGGCGATTATGTCAAAAAAGGACAGGTTTTAGCCGAGATAAAAAGTACAGAACTAAACAGCATGCAATCTGAAAGCCGATCGTTGCAATCTCAGATCGCAGTAGCGCAACGCAATTTACAATCGGTTAAATCGATGTATGATGACGGAATCTCTTCTCAAAAAGATTTGATGCAAGCACAAAGCGAATTGGATGTTTTAAAATCGTCTTTAGAAAATGTAAAAGCAAACCTTGCTATGTTTAGTGCTAGCAGCGAAAGATCTGTTTTTCAAATCAAAGCGCCAACTGAAGGATATATTGTAGACAAAAACATTAGTCCAGGAATGCAAGTAACAGATGGCAGCAATTCACTTTTTACAATATCAGATTTAAAAGAAATCTGGGTTTTGGTAAATGTATATACCAGTAATTTAAAAAACGTAACTGAAAACATGCCCGTCGATGTTACAACTACGGCTTATCCTGGAGAAGTTTTTAAAGGAAAAATAAAAATGATGTCTAAAGTTTTTGATGAAGATGAACATGTTTTAAAAGCCAGAGTTGTACTTGAAAATGCAAATCTAAAATTAAAACCAGGCATGACGGCAGATATTCTTATCGATAAAAGTACAGGCGGAGAAGCCTTAGTTGCCGTTCCTGCAAAAGCGGCCATTTTTGACAACAATCGCGATTACATCCTAATCTACAAAAACGATTGTACGATCGAAACTAGAGAAATTAATCCAGTTATTAAAAATAACAATTGGCTTTATTTTGACAAAGATGTAAAAGAAGGCGAAATGGTAATTACCAAAAATCAGCTTTTAATTCATGAAAGATTAAAAAACTAAGTATTTCTAAAAAAGGACAAACACCCTACAAAACATGAAAAAATTTGTACAAGGTTTAGTGGCTTTTTCATTAAAAAACTCCCTTATAGTTTTTTTTCTGACAGTCATATTATTAGCCGCCGGAATAGTAAGTTATATTCACACACCCATAGAAGCATTTCCCGATGTAACCAATACAAGAGCCAGAATCATTACACAATGGCCTGGAAGAAGTGCCGAAGAAGTAGAGAAATTCATCACACTTCCGATATCGAAACAAATGAACACGATTCCAAAAAAATCGGAAGTACGTTCTATTTCGCTTTTCGGATTATCAGTAGTAACTGTTTTATTTGATGATGGAGTCGAAGATTTTTACGCACAACAATATGCCTCAAACCGTCTTAACGGATTAGATCTTCCAGAAGGTGCCGATGTCGAAATCGATCCGCCATCTGGAGCGACAGGCGAGATTTTTAGATATGTCATTAAAAGCGACTTGCCTATTAAGGAAATCAAAGCCATTCAAGATTGGATTATCGAAAGAGAATTAATCTCTGTTCCCGGCGTTGCCGATGTGGTAAGTTTTGGTGGAGAAGAAAAAATGTTCGAAATCAAAATCAATCCAACACAATTAGAAAATTACAATCTATCGGCTCTGGATGTTTACGAAGCAGTTTCAAAAAGCAATATCAATGTTGGTGGAGATGTAATCAAACGAGGCGATCAGGCTTACGTTGTAAGAGGCGTTGGCTTAATCAATAAGGTTGAAGATATTGGTAATATTTTAATTGAAACTAAAGGTTCAGCGCCAATATTGGTAAAAAACGTAGCCGAAGTTTCTGTCTCTGCAAAACCTAGATTAGGCCAAGTTGGTTTAGATGGCAATGATGATGTTGTAGAAGGAATTGTGGTGATGTTACGTGGTGAAAATCCGGGTGAAGTAATCAAGAAACTTAAAGTACGTTTGGACGAACTTAATGAAAGAGTTTTACCTAAAAATGTAAAAATAGTTCCGTTTATTGATCGTACTGAATTGGTCAATACAACTGTAAAAACCGTTACAAAAAACCTAACTGAAGGCGTTTTATTAGTATCACTAATCGTATTTATTTTTCTTTATAACTGGAGAACTTCATTGATTGTGGCTTCTGTAATTCCGCTTTCTTTCCTGTTCGCTATTGTAATGTTAAGAATTCAGGGGCTACCTGCCAACTTAATTTCGATGGGAGCTTTAGATTTCGGATTACTTCTAGAAGGAACACTCGTTATTGTAGAACAAGTTTTTGTTTCTCTCGAAAAGAAAGCCCATCAAGTAGGCATGGAACGCTTTAACAGCATGAGTAAAATGGGACTAATCAAGAAAAGTGTGGGTAGTGTTGCTACTTATATTTTCTTCGCTTTAATTATTTTGATTATTGCTCTAATGCCAATTTTCTCTTTTACAAAAGTAGAAGGAAAAATGTTCTCTCCCCTAGCCTTTACACTAGGTTATGCGCTGTTAGGTTCGCTAATTTTGTCCTTGACCTATGTGCCAGCAATGTGTAAAGTCATGCTGACAAAAAATATTGTGGAGAAAGAAAATATGATTTCGCGATTCTTTAGAGAGAATCTTTACAAACTCTTTAAATGGAGTACTAGACATCGTAAAGTTACTATTTATTCGTTCTTAGCTTTATTGACTATTTGTACAGTACGATTTGCATTTTATGGTTCAGAATTTATTCCGAAGCTAAATGAAGGTGCAATTTATGTGAGAGCCACTTTGCCAAATAGCATTAATCTTGACGAATCGGTTCGATTAACTCAGGAAATGAAAGCCAAAATAAGGAAATTTGAAGAGGTTAAATTTGTCCTTTCGCAAACTGGAAGGCCAAATGACGGAACAGATCCAACTGGTTTTTTCAATATTGAATTTCATATCGAATTAAAACATAAGGACGAATGGAAACACGACATCAGTAAAGATGAATTAATTGCCGAAATTAAAAAAATACTCGATGTATATCCTGGAATTGCATTTGGTTTTAGCCAGCCCATTCAGGATAATGTCGAAGAATATGTCGCTGGTGTAAAAAGTCCGCTTGCGATAAAGATTTTTGGTAATGACCTTTTTGAATTGGAAGAAATGGCAGCTAAAGTTGCAAACTCCATCAAAGACGTAAAAGGAATTGACGATATTAATGTGTATAAAAACATTGGTTTACCAGAATTAAGAATTCAGTTAGACGATGAAAAAATGGCGCGCTATGCTGTTACAACTGCCGATGCTCAAGCTGTAATTCGAATGACAATTGGAGGTCAAGCCGCAACCAAATTTTATGATGACGAAAAAATCTTTGATATTACGCTACGTTTTGAGAAAGAATATCGTGACTCTAAAGAAAAAATTGAAGGCATTCTAATTCCGACAATGAATGGCAAAAAAGTGCCTTTAAAAGAGATTGCTACGGTAGAATACAAAACGGGTCCAACCTTTATTTATCGTGAAGGAAATAGCCGTTACATTGCCGTAGGATTTAATATACAAGGACGTGACCTAGGAAGTACCATTGAAGAAGCGCAGAAAAAAGTAGCTGCCGAAGTAAAACTGCCGAAAGAAAATGTAATAAAATGGGCTGGAGAATTTGAGAGCAAAGAAAGAGCCTCTAAACAATTGGCTATGATTGTTCCTGTTGTTTTGGTTCTGATTTTATGTCTATTGTATTTCAACTTTGGTAATTTCAAAGACACTATGATTGCCGTAACAGCGATGCCTTATGCTTTTATCGGCGGATTCTTATCGCTTTGGGTAACAGGAACCGTTTTTGGAATCTCGGCTGGGATTGGATTTATCATTCTATTTGGAGTCAGCGCGATTGACAGTATTGTCCTCATTGGAATGATTCGAGAAAACATGCGCGCTGGAATGCACTTAAAAGACGCCATTTCTCATGGAATTTACAGTCGTATACGTCCGATTGTCATGATTGCCTTAATGGGATCTCTAGGATTGTTACCAGCTGCTTTATCAACAGGAATGGGATCTGAAGTTCAAAAACCTCTTGCCATTATGATTGTGGGCGGATTAATAACCTGTATGATTCTTTCCTTAACGGTTTTACCACAAGTTTTTTATCTGGTTTATCGTAAAAAAGACACAAATACAGAATCGTAATCTTGCCTATTTATAAATTTACAAAAAGCACCTTTATACTTATTGTTTAAAGGTGCTTTTTCCAATATATCAAATTGGAAAAATACCTTATAATGATATATTTTTTTTGCTGATCAACTATTATCAAAAAGAAACTAAAGAAAGCGATTAAAAACAAAATAACTTGCGTTTCGCTTTATGTTTAACTGCACACATTCTTAGAATGTCGCATTTTAAAATTTTGATTTGGGTTTTAAAATGCGGAATTACAATTTACTTTAGGACAGCACTTCTTTAGTCGCTGTCCTTTTTTATTTAGCTTTTAAAAAACTAATTTTCTTTATTCAAGGCTTTTGTACTTATAAAAAAAGCTTATTTTAACATAAAAAAAACTTTTAGGGGTAATATTAACAAAACATGCAATTTTAAATTTACTGCTTCAAAGACAAATCAAATACCACATCTTATGCCACTAACAAAAAAAATTATCGAATTACTGTCCAAAAAATTCAATACCAATATTACTATTTTGGGCGATTATGAAAAAAGCAACAATACTTCAATTCTTGACAATGACAATGGGACAATCTTAGTTGTCTCAAATCGAGACCAATTTTATTTCAAAGATCTGCATCGTAATCTGTGGCTCTCCGTTCTAGATCCCTTTCATATAGA
>NZ_DHEI01000113.1:51084-56418 GCF_002399805.1 Flavobacterium sp. UBA4854 | reverse complement strand
AATCTTATCGAACTTAGCGCTAAAAATCAAAAGCAAATGATTGAAATAAAGACGTTTGAACAAGCAGAAGATTTAAAGCATCCTAGACGTGTATTAAAATATGTCCTTCTTTTTTGTACATCTGGCGAAATAACGCTTTCGGTAGATGAAAACGAATATGTAATCACCAAAAATTCGGTCTTAACGATAACGTCTGGTCAAATTCATTTTATAAAAAACAGCAACAACGCAACCGGATTTGTTCTCGAATTTACTTACGATTTCTTCTGCAAAAATGATAATGACATCGAACTCATTTTTCATAATAGTTTGTTCTGTCATTTTGCAATGAATGAAGTGATAAAAGTAGATGACGACAAATTGGTGGTCGATGCTTTACAGCTTATTCAACAGGAAATTGCCCAAAAACCGTATCAATACCTCATTTCTATTCATTCTAGAATTCAATTGATTTTAATCGAAATCAATCGTTCTAAAATAAAACTGGGAGAAGAAATTTACAAACCAGATGCCTTGTTTCTTCATTTTTTAGAAGCTATTCGAGGGAATTTTGATAAAAATCTTTCGGTAAATGAAATCGCCAATTTAATAGGCACCACCGAAGCCAAATTAAACGAACTCTCTAAACTGCATTGCAATAAAACAGCTCAAAATATCATTTTTGGATTAGTTATTTCTGAAGCAAAACGTTTGTTTACTTATGAGAAATTATCGGTAAAAGAAACCGCTTATGCTTTAGGTTTTAATGATCCTTTCTATTTTTCAAACTTCTTTAAAAAACACACAAATATTTCTCCGAAATCTTATAAGGAGAAAGTTGTTCAGCTGTAACGATTATTTTGTTGAACGCAGAAAATTGCTCGCAAAGTCGCGAAATTTTTTCTCATTTTATGCCATTTCGACGAAGGAGAAATCTTCGTCGAAATGACAAATAGTACGTTATATTAGTCAAAAGACTTTTTGACTTCAAGCTTAATTACATGTTTTTTCCAAGATTCTCTATTCTTTAAAAAGCACCACTGCCTGATCTTTGTATCTGATTAATTACTAATAAAATAGTTTATGAAAAGATATCAGGATTATGCCATTTTGCTTTTACGAATCGCAATGGCAATTGGATTTTTATCTGCCGTTTCAAGTAGGTTGGGTTTGCTTGGAAAACAATCTTCGGGATGGAAAAATTTTCTGGCTTACGCCGAACAAGTAAATTCTTTTTTACCTAAAAGTTTCATTCCGTCAATTGCTATTGCAAGCACTTTTCTGGAAACTTTATTTGCTGTTTTATTGCTGATTGGATATCAGACCAGAAAAACTGCTATTGGCGTTTCTATCTTAACTTTTCTATTTGCACTGGCAATGACTTATTCTTTCGGAATAAAAGATCCTCTTGATTATTCTGTATTTGTCTTTTCTATGGGCGCTTTTCTCTTAGCAACTGCCGACAAATACCGATGGAGTTTGGATGAATATCTTTTGAAAAATTAACTAATTAAATTGGAATACATATGGAAACTAAAATCACAAAAAGCAATGAATTAGAGTGGAAACCTCTTCAAGAAGCAGGTGTAAAAACAGTCGGAATTTATGTTAAAGTATTACGCTTTGATGCTGCTACTAACCGTCCACCAACTTTTCTTTTAAAATTTGAGCCCGGCGCATCGTACCCAAATCATGTACATCCAGCAGGTGAAGAAATTTATGTTCTAGAAGGCGAAGTACGTTCTGGAAAAGACGAATTAAAAGCTGGCGATTATTTGTACATGCCTCCAGGAAGCACGCATTCTGTATTTTCTAGAACTGGCTGCACGCTTTTGTTTATGATTCCCGAAGAAGTTGTTGTATTGAAGTAAATAAAATATTCGGCAGTCTCCTGCTTTAGCTGGAAGCTTATTTGTAACTCTTTATTGAGGTTTTAGCCAAATGTATTTTTTGGCTAAAGCCTTTTTCATTAACTAAATTATTAACCTCCAGCTAAAGCTAGAGGCAATTTAAATAATTACCTTTTTTTTGAACTTCTGCAATATATTTACCTCAAATCCTTTTTAATGACCAAATATTTCAAATCTGTTTTCCCTGCATTACTAATTCCGTGTTCGGCATTTGGCGGACAATAAAAACTGGTATTTGGACCTGCTGTAACAGTTTTTCCGTCAAGGAAGAATTCGGCAGTTCCTTCTAAGATATAGAAAAATTCTTCTTCAGGATGGTGATGTGGCGCGTGCGTCGATTTTCCAGGTTCGACAATGCTCATTTTTAAAGTGTTTTCTTGAGTGAAATCTTTATTGGCAAACCAATATTGGTATCCAACTTTTGTTTTGGTAGCTTTTTCTAACTCAAAGTGATTGACACAGTTTTCGATTGTGTATTGTGGCGATGCTATTTCTTTTTTGGTTTCCTGAGAAAAGGTCTGCTGGAAAAATAAAACAGCAATTGTGGTTTTTAAGATAGTTAGCGTTTTCATTTTTTTTGTTGTAATGTTACGAAAAAATGCTTTTGATAAATTGAGATTAAAATAAAATTCTAATTTCATTGCATTTAATATCAAAAATAAAAATTACTTTTAAAAACGCTTCAAAAGCAACTTTCAAACCTATTTATGATGAACCTATTCCAACTTAAAATAAAATCATACTTTTTACTTCTTATTACTTTAACTTTTACAAATTTCATATTCGCTCAGACATCAAAAGAAAAAAGTTATTCCATAATAGCAAAAGGCGCGGTTCTCACAAAACTGTCAAATCAATTCAGTTTTACAGAAGGACCTGCAGCTGATAAAAAAGGAAATATTTATTTTACAGATCAGCCTAATAATAGAATTATGAAATGGTCGGTTAAGGGTAAACTTTCTGTTTTTATGGAAAATGCTGGAAGAGCTAACGGTTTGTATTTTGATCACAAAGGCAATCTTTTGGCTTGCGCCGATGAAAAAAATGAGCTTTGGAAAATAGACAAAAACAAAAATCATACTGTATTACTAAACAACTTTGAAGGAAAAAGACTGAATGGCCCTAATGATCTTTGGGTTGACCCAAAAGGCGGCATCTATTTTACAGACCCATTTTACCAAAGAGATTACTGGACACATACCTCCAAAGAAATAGAGAAAGAATGCGTTTACTATTTATCTCCAGATAAATCCAAAATTATCAACGTTGAGAATGATCTTGTAAAGCCAAATGGCATTATTGGAACTTCGGATGGAAAAACGTTATTCGTTGCGGATATAGCAGGAAATAAAACGTACTCTTATACAATCGAAAATAATGGTTCTTTAGGTAAAAAAACGCTGTTTACTGAATCTGGTTCAGATGGAATGACAATAGACGAGTCAGGAAATATTTACTTATGCGGAAAAGGAGTTACCATATTCAATCCGAAAGGAGAAAAAATAGCTCATATTGATGTTCCTGAATCTTGGACAGCTAATGTTTGTTTTGGAGGAAAAAAATTTAAAACATTATTTATTACTGCCGGTAAAAGTGTTTATACAATAGTAATGAAAGTTCGGGGAATGAAGTAATCAATAAATCATCGATTTTATTATCGATTTTTCACAATCTTGTCATTTCTCGTTCCTCGAAATGACAAACTTTGTGGTAAACTTTGACAAAGTTCTAATGAAAAAATTTATGTTCTCTCCTAGCCCAATCGAAATGGCATCTTTTTGTGGTGGGGTTCACCACAAAAAATATAATGTAGAGCGGGACAAAACGTTCTTAAAAACGAAAAATGTCCTGCTTCTAAAAAATATTAAAAGCGAAAACCTCAATAAATTAAGGGCTTCCTAATCCATCTATGGAACAATAAGAAAATATTATGACAAAAATATTTTGAAATACGAAAATCTGCCATACATTTGCCTAACAGTGTTAAACGATTTAATACTCGAATATAATGGCTAGCAAAGATCGAATTTTAAGACAAAAAGAAGAGACAAGGAACAACATCCTTGGCGCTGCTTATGATATCGTAAAAGAAGAAGGCTGGAATGGTTTGAGTATGCGTAAAATTGCCGACAGAATCGAATATACTGCTCCTATTATTTATGAATATTTCTCAAATAAAGAAGCAATTTTAGAAGAACTAACTGGCAAAGGTTTTATCAAACTGACAAAAGAACTGCAAATTGCAATTGATAAGTTTGAGAAACCCGAAGATCAATTAGAAGCCATGTGGATGACTTACTGGGACTTCGCTTTTACTAATACTGAAATGTATCAGTTAATGTTTGGTGTTCAAATGACCTGCTGCGCACAGCGATGTTCGGCTCAAGAAGGACCTTACAAATTATTTACTCAAGTGATTGCTGAAGTAATGAAAGACAGTAATCCGAGTCAAGATATTATAAAACAAAAGTACTTCACTTTCTTTTCTGTTATTCATGGTTTAATCGCCATTAATATCATTAACAAAAGTGACATTTTAGAAACAATTAATGCTCAAATTTTGAAAGATGCCATTGGTGGTATCATCAAATCAATACAATAATATTTTTTTCAATTTTTACTTAACGGTGTAAAATGATTTAATCGGATAATATAAAATCCTTTTTTTTATAACCTTCACTTAACACTGTTAGAAAATTTAATAGAGGTAATAAAACTCTTTTTTTAGACTTTTACTTAACAACGTTAGATAATTTAATACCGATTTAAGAACACAGTTGAAAATCATTAAAGTATAGAAGTTTGCGCTCATTTACTTAACAATGTTAGATAATTTAATTCAATTAAATATGAATCCCGAGAATTCCAGAATTCCCAAATTTTTTACCCGAGAAAATGTTCAACCAATTAAAACCACAATGAAAATGAAAAATGTAATTATAACCAGTTTTATTTTGGCATTAGTTTTAAGCAGCTGTGCCGATAAAAATCAGGCTCCTACTGCTCCACCTCCGCCGGTTTTACCAGTGTTGGCTATAACTAGTGCAAACACAATCACTGACTCTGAATATCCTGCTTCTATACAAGGAACTGTTGATGTTGAAATACGCCCACAAGTAAGCGGAAATCTTGACAGAATTTTTGTTGATGAAGGTGCTTACGTAAATAAAGGCCAAACGTTATTTAAAATCAATGAGCGTCCGTTTCGTGAGCAGTTAAACAATGCTTTGGCAAGTCTTCATGCAGCTGAAGCGGCTTTAATCAACGCCAACTTAGAAGTTGATAAATTGACTCCACTTGTTCAGAACAAAGTAGTTTCTGATTATCAGTTAAAAACAGCCAAAGCATCTCAAAAAATTGCTGCTGCTAATATCGAGCAAGCAAAAGCAATGGTAGGTTCTGCTAAAATTAATTTAGGATACACAAATGTTACAGCTCCTGTTAG
>NZ_DHEI01000113.1:41905-50897 GCF_002399805.1 Flavobacterium sp. UBA4854 | reverse complement strand
CTTACTACTTTATCTGATGTTCATGAAGTATTTGCTTATTTCTCTTTAGGTGAAACCGACTTCATCAACTTTAAAGAGCAATATGCTGGAAGTTCATTAGGTGATAAAATTAAAAAATTACCTCCTGTTACTTTGATTTTGGCTGATAATAGTGCTTATCCAAAAACAGGAAAAATCGATATGGTTGACGGTCAGTTTGATAAAACTACAGGCGCAATCACGATTAGAGCGACTTTCCCAAATGCTAACGGAATTTTACGTTCTGGAAACACAGGAAGAATCCGTTTAGGATTAAACCACAATGATGCTATTTTGGTTCCGCAAGCGGCTACTGTTGAAATGCAAGACAAAGTATTTGTTTTCACAGTTGGAAAAGATAACAAAGTAACCAAAATGCCAATTACCGTTGTAGGGAAAAGTGGTGCAAATTACTTAATTAAAGACGGTGTAAAATCTGGTGACCAAATCGTGTTGAGCGGTATTGACAAACTTCAGGACGGACAAGCAATTCAGCCTGAAAAATCAACTAAAGTTGCCGAAGTAACTAACAAAAAATAATTATAAAATCAAATGTTTAAAATATTTATACAAAGACCAGTACTTGCAACTGTTATCTCCATTTTATTGGTGATTCTGGGTGTACTTGGTTTAACTAAACTGCCTTTACAACAGTTTCCTGATATTGCGCCTCCATCAGTTTTGGTAACGGCGGTATATCCTGGAGCTAACGCAGAAACGGTTTTACGTTCTGTGGCACCTTCTCTAGAAGAGTCTATAAATGGTGTAGAAAACATGACTTATATGAGTTCTACTGCCAGTAACGATGGTACTTTGGCTATTACTGTTTTCTTTAAATTAGGAACAAACGCCGATCAAGCTGCAGTAAACGTACAAAACCGTGTCGCGCAGGCAACAAGCCAGCTTCCTGCCGAGGTTGTTCAGCAAGGTATTATTACAGCTAAACAGCAAAACAGTTTCATCATGGCAATTGGTATGTATACCGAAGATGAAGCTAAATATGATCAAACTTTTATTGCTAATTACGCTCAGATTAATATTATTCCCGAGTTGAAACGTATTCCGGGTGTAGGTTCTGCAAGTATTTTTGGTGGTGTAAAAGACTATTCTATGCGTGTCTGGTTAAATCCAACACAAATGTCTACTTACAAAGTAACGCCAAGCGAAGTTATGGCCGCGATTCAGGACAAAAGTTTGGAGGCTGCACCAGGAAAATTTGGAGAAAGAAGTACAGAAGTTTTTGAATACGTAATTAAATACAAAGGAAAACTAACCAAACCTGAAGATTACCAAAATATTGCGATTCGTTCTAATCCTGATGGTTCTGTTCTTCGTTTAAAAGACGTTGCCAGAGTAGAATTAGGCGCTTACTCTTATACCAGTTTAACACGTTTAAATGGTAAAAAAGGAATCGTAATTGGAGTTATTCAGTTAGCTGGATCAAATTCTAATGATATTCAGATTGCCATTAATAAAATGATGGAAAAAGCTTCTAAAGATTTTCCAACAGGCATAAAACACAATATTTTTTATAGTACAAAAGTATCTCTAGACCAATCAATCGAACAGGTAGAACATACCTTAGTTGAAGCTTTCATCTTAGTTTTCATCGTGGTATTTATCTTCCTGCAAGATTTTAGATCAACATTAATTCCGGCTATTGCTGTACCTGTAGCAATTTTAGGAACGTTCTTCTTCATGCAGTTATTCGGATTTTCGATCAACCTTTTAACGCTTTTCGCATTAATTCTGGCGATTGGTATTGTGGTCGATGATGCCATTGTGGTAGTCGAAGCGGTGCATGCGAAAATGGAGCATAAACGTTTGTCTCCAAAAATCGCAACCCATGAAGCAATGCACGAAATAACGGGTGCTATTATCTCGATTACGCTGGTAATGGCTGCTGTATTCCTGCCGGTTGGTTTTATGGAAGGCTCTACAGGGGTTTTCTATCGTCAGTTTGCCTTTACGATGGCGATTGCAATTGTAATTTCGGCTGTTAATGCCTTAACATTGAGTCCAGCTCTTGCGGCATTGTTCTTAAAAGACAATCACGGATCTCACGATCACGATGCACCGTATGAGAAAAAAGGATTTAAAGAAAAGTTCTTTAGCGCTTTCAATAGTAGTTTTGACTCGCTTACGAATCGTTATGTTGGCGGACTTAAATTCTTAATTAGAAGAAAATGGTTGAGTTTAGGAGGTTTGGCTTTAATTACACTAGCAACTGTGTTAATGGTTAAAACAACTCCATCTGGATTTATTCCAACAGAAGACCAAGGATTTATCGCAATCTCAGTAAATACGCCTTCTGGAACATCTCTTGACGGAACTCAAAAAGTAATGACTGAAGCTGAAAATACTTTAAGAGGTTTAGAATCTTCACGATTTGTAACAGCGGTTTCTGGTTTCAACTTATTAACAAATTCAACAAGTCCATCTGCTGCTGTAGTTTTCGTATTGCTAAAACCAAATGAAGATCGTGGTTCTCTTAAAAACATTGACGAAATTATGAATCAGGTTCGCGGTAAATTGGGTGAGATTTCTGGAGGAAGTTTCTTCGTATTCAGTTTCCCAACCGTTCCAGGATTTAGTAACGTTGAAGCTTTAGATTTGGTTCTTCAAGATAAAACTGGAGGAAAACTGGATAAATTCAGTGGTATTTCTCAAAATTTCATCGGCGAATTAATGAAACGTCCTGAAATTGCGGTTGCCTTTACAAGTTTTAAAGCTGATTATCCACAATTACAATTGGATATCAACGACGAAAAAGCGAATCAATTAGGTGTAAACGTAAAAGACATTTTACAGACTATGCAAGCTTATTTTGGTAGCGCGCAGGCATCAGATTTCAACCGATTTGGTAAATATTACCGTGTGGTTGTTCAAGCTGATATTGCCGATAGAGCAGATCCAACTGCAATTGATCGTGTATTCGTAAAAAATAAAACCGGCGAAATGGTGCCAATAAATACTTTAGTAAAACTGACTCGTATTTATGGTTCTGAAACCGCTTCTAGATATAATTTGTTTAACTCAATTTCTATTAATGCTATTCCGAAACCTGGATTTAGTTCTGGAGATGCCATTAAAGCAATTGAAGAAGTAGCAAAACAACAATTGCCTGCAGGTTACGGGTTTGAATTCTCGGGCCAAACGCGTGAAGAGATTTCTTCAGGAGGTCAATCGGCTACAATTTTCTTACTGTGTTTGATATTCATTTATTTCTTACTTGCTGCACAGTATGAGAGTTATATCCTTCCTCTCGCAGTTATTTTATCAATTCCTGCAGGTATTTTTGGAGTATTTGTGGCTATCGGTTTAACAGGAATCGAAAACAACATTTATGTACAGGTTGCACTTGTCATGCTGATCGGACTTCTCGCTAAAAATGCCATTTTGATTGTGGAATTTGCAGCGCAAAGAAGAAGATCTGGACAAGGTTTAATTGCAGCTTCAATTAGTGCAGCAAAATTACGTCTGCGACCAATTATTATGACGTCTCTTGCCTTTGTGGTAGGTCTTGTGCCAATGATGAGCGCAAAAGGCCCATCGGCTCAAGGAAATCATTCGATTAGTATTGGAGCAGCGGGCGGAATGCTTTCTGGAGTAATTCTAGGATTATTTATCATCCCAGTATTATTCATTGTATTCCAGCATTTACAAGAAAAATTCAGCGGAAAACCAATCGCTGTAGTTCACAACGAAGAAAAATAAAATATGGAAAACTATATAACGACAATCCTTGTTGCCATCATATTTGGCATCGGATACATATCATACAGAATCTCGAAAGATCTTGAAACCAGAAAAGATACTTGTACAGAAATCTAATAAAAAGACAATGAAAAATTATATAACCAAAATCGTGACCTTCGCCATTCTGATCACGACAATAATATCCTGTAAAGTCTCAAAGGATATTGAAACTCCTAAAGATGCATTTCCTGAAAATTTCAGGAATGCATCGGTTTCGAGTGATACAACAAGTATTGCCGATATTGAGTGGAAAAACTTCTTTGCAGAAAAAGATATTGTTGAATTGATTGACAGCGCGGTTGCTAGAAATAACGACCTGCTTATTGCAGAAAAAAACATCGAAATTGCCCAATACAGATTTACACAATCTAAATGGGGAAATGTTCCTCAGGTTAATTTATTTGTGAATGCCAATACAAGCAATCCTTCTGACAATAGTTTTACAGGAATGAACTTGAATCAGGCTTTAGGCGCTAAACATATTGATGATTATTCTGCTGGAGCTTCACTTTCTTGGGAAGCTGATATTTGGGGAAAGATCAGAAACCAAAAGAAAGGAGCTTACGCAGGATATCTTCAATCTGCAGAAGTAAAAAAAGCATTGCAGACTAATATTGTTGCTAATGTTTCAAGAGGCTATTACAATCTTTTGATGCTAGATGCTCAACTAAAAATTGCGCAGCAAAACCTAAGATTAAACGACAGTACGACCAATATTATTAAATTAAAATACGATGCTGGTCAAGTAACCACTTTAGCAATTCAACAGTCTGAAGCGCAGAAATTAAACTCAGAACAATTGATTCCGTTATTGGAACAAAATATTGCTATTCAAGAAAATGCTTTAAGTGTTTTAACCGGTTCATTCCCAAATTCAAAACAAAGAACTATTCTTTTAAATTCAATTGAAATTAAAAGCAATCCAGCAATTGGAATTCCGTCTTCATTAGTAAGCAGAAGACCAGACGTAAAAAGCGCGGAATTAGCCCTTAAAGTAGCAAACGCAAATGTCGGTATCACAAAAGCGGATTTATACCCAGCTCTTAGAATTACGGCGCAAGGCGGTTTGAACTCTTTCGAAACGAGCAGCTGGTTCAATATTCCAGCTTCTCTATTCGGAACTGTTGCAGGTGGCTTAACTCAACCAATTCTAAACAATAAAAGGGTTAGAACACAATATAATATCGCTGTAGCAGAAAGAGAAAAAGCGGTCTTAAGTTTTAGACAAGCAGTTTTGGTAGCTGTTAGCGAAGTTTCGGATGCTTTGGTAAAAGTGGAAAAATTACAGCAACAAGAAAAGTTCTTAAAAGAAAAAGTAAAAACATTGCAGCAGGCAATTAAAAATTCAAACTTGTTATTTCAAAACGGATTAGCAGAATATCTTGAAGTTTTAACTGCGCAAGCAAATCTTTTACAAAGCGAATTAGAATTAGCTGATCTTAAAAGACAACAACTCACAGCCAATACAGATTTGTACCGCGCTCTAGGCGGAGGCTGGAAATAATACCCGTTACCCGTTAATTATTTATTTTTTGAGATGAAAACGCTTTGAGACCTTTGGGTTTCATGGCGTTTTTTGCTTTTTTAAATTTGCCACGAAGGCACTAAGACACGAAGATTTTTTTTAAGTCTCTCGCAGATTTTGCAGATTTTTTCTCATTTTATGTCTTCCTGAGCGAAGTCGAAGGATACGCTTAGTTAGACACACTAGATAGATTAAGTATGTGTCCCTCGACTTCGCTCAGGAAGACAAATCTTTGTAGAATTTCTAGTGCGATTTCTCTTTTGTTTATATAACGAAATAAAACTTATTTTTCTTACTTTTGCCAAAGAAAACCCTATGTTTTCTAACCTTTACGCCACAATAACGAATTAAAAAAATTAAACTAATGAAAAAAATAGCATGCTTCGCTCTTTTAGCTTTACTTTTTACAAATTGCAAACAAAACAATTCAGAAAAAGAATTAGAATCAGCTAAAACTCCGGCTGATACTGTTACCGTAGTCAAAGAAGAAATAAAAGAGGAGAATCCAGAAGAAGGAGATTGTAAGGACATAGAAGTAGAAATGGGATCTGGAAGAGAATGTATTCTAAAAGATACAGATATTAATGAGGTTTATCTAAACATCATTAAAAACAAAGAAGTAGATGAATCACAGTATTATTTAACTACTCTTCCAACTGAAAGAAAATCTGTTAAAGTAAATAAAGAAGGATTAATCTCTATTGATTATGAAATTTTTAAAGACAAAGTAGCCATTTCGATGAATTACGAAGGTGGTGTGACAGAAGTAACACTAGAAAAAATAAATAATACAGTTAAAAGAAGCATTTTTCATTATGCTGATTAAGGCAAATAATTAATATTCTTTTGAGAAACCGCTATAAAGCTTTAAGTTTTTTAGCGGTTTTTTATTTTGTCACGAAAACGACAAGCCACGAAGATTTTTTTATGACTGCCAGTAATTATACAAATTTTCACTAATTTTCATTTCATTCGAAAAATAATTCGTGAAAATTCGTGAAATTCGTTGCAACAAAAATTTTCTGTCTTAGCGCCTTCGCGGCAAATCCAAAAAAAAAATGACTTTCAACAAAGAAACATACCTCAACAATCTAAAATTATATTTCGAAAGTTACGCTCCTATCTCTGAACAGTCATGGAAATTGATTGAAGGCTTGACAGATTTTCAGACAATCAAAAAAGGAGAAATACTACTAGAAAATGGGGAAGTCTGCAAAAATATGTATTTTATTGCTAAAGGAATTTTACGAACTTTTATTACCGATGAGCAAGGAAATTTCTATAACAAAAACCTTTTTTTCGAAAACAGGCTTGCATGCTCTAAAGTTTCATCAATGCTGCAAACTCCTTCCGACTTTACGATCGAAGCTTTAGAAGACTGTATTTTAATCCAACTTAATTACAAAAAATACATTCAGTTGATTACCGAAAATGATGATCTTAAAAACTTCTACATTGCATACTTGGAAAAAAACTGGATTATCGAAAAAGAACAGAGGGAAGTGGCGCTAGTAATGCAAAATGCAACCGAAAGATATCTTAATCTTCTTGAGACGCATCCAACAATCGCTGATCGAGTTCCGTTATTACATATCGCCTCGCATTTAGGCATTACACCAACACAGCTAAGCCGAATTAGAAAAAGTCTGGAAAAAGATATTTAAATCAACATATGTAAAGGTTTTTCAAGAAAGCTAGTTTTATCTTTGCTATAGATTTAAATTCGATATTCGAAAAAATGAAAAATACAGACCTTGTAAAAAATAATATTGACAATCTTACATCACTTTGGAGAACCGTTGCTACTCCTCTCCTTTCTTATCATAAAAACGATCCGTTTCAATACAGTCAGATAAAAAACTCAGGTTGGCCAAATCGACTGTGGTTCAGAGAAGATATTACAGAAGAAAATCTGCCGCAGATTCTTGAAATTATAGACCAAAATCCAGGGTTGATCATTCCGTATTGGGATATTTTCGAAAGCAATTCAAAAGAAATTTTCGATAAAAACCAATTTCAAATACGAATTCAGCTAATGGCAATGGCTTTAAAACTGGGAGAAAAATTTCCTCTTGAAAAGAATCTGACTTTTAAGAGAGTTTTAAATGAAAAAGATGCTGAAACATGGTCAGATATTTATCCGCTATCTTTTAGTTATGTAATTAGTAAAGAAACGCTGGTTCATAATTATGAAAATGTCCAATTCTATTTGGTTCATGTAGATGAGAAACCAATAGGAACGCTTACTCTTTTTCAAACAGGAAATGTTATGGGAATTCATGGTGTTGGAGTAATTCCAGAAATGCGCAAAAAAGGTTTAGCCGAAGAAATAATGAAGTTTGCCATCAACGAAGCCATTAACGCTGGTACTGAATATGCACATTTACAAGCTTCTCCTTTAGGAAAAGGTATTTATACAAGATTAGGCTTTGAAGATTTGTTTTTGATAACGAACTACTTTTTAAAACCCAATATTTAAAAATCAAAATTCAAATTTACTTGCTTTACGGTTATTTTCTTTTAATTTTTCTCAAAGATTTCGCAGATTACCTTACTCTCATTTATGTCTTCCTGAGCGAAGTCGAAGGACACATGCTGAATCCATTAAGTATTTCTGCACTTAGTGTTAGTAATTCATAATTCATAATTCATAACTCATAACTCATAACTCATAATTAATTCTGTCCAAAATGCCCCTAAAATAGTCGCAAATGTGTATTTCTTTAAAAGAAAAACATTATTAGATTTGTAATACATTAACTAATAACCTTTTAAACAAATACCCAATGAAAACAACAAAAATTATTTTTTGGACTACTACAATTCTTATTTTTTTATTTGAGGGCGTAATGCCAGCTTTAACTTCTCAATCAGAAATGGCTAAGGAAGGAATTAGACACTTAGGTTATCCTGAATATTTTGGAAATGCTTTAGTTGTGTTTAAAATTCTTGGAGTTTTAGCATTAATTATTCCGCAAGTGCCGGGACGCATAAAAGAATGGGCTTACGCAGGATTTGCTTTTGACTTTATTTTTGCATCTATAAGTCACTTTGCTGTTGACGGAATAGGTTTTCAAGGTTTCTTTCCTCTAATCGTTTTTGCAATTTTAATAGTATCTTATGTAACATATCATAGAATACACCGTTATAAAAACATAGCGCTCTAAAAACCAAAACTTTATGATTGAAGTTTTTAAAACAAATGTTCAAGAAGAATCTCAATGCTCGATAATCATTGAGAAGCTTCTTGAGCATTATCCAAACAGCTCGATCAACTTCGATTTAGAAGATTGCGACAAAATCCTGCGCATTCATGCACCTACCTTTTCTAATACAAAAATTATCGACATTGTTAATTCGCACGGTTACTTCTGCGAAGCGCTTCCTTAAAAAATTAACACTTATCAAATACTTGATTTACAATATTTTAATATTTTTTATTGTATATTTGAAAGAGTATCATTTCCCCTAATTTCTATAAATTTAATTTCACAGATAATGCACTGAGGTTTTTAGCAAACCAATCGGTAAACACGAACTGTAGAATTTTCTATTTCTAAAATTAAAAAAAATGAAGAGCGCTATTCAAAATACCATACTTGAAACCTACAGTAAATTGCACGATTTAGTTTCTTCCTTTTCAAAAGAAGAAATCAATATTGTTCCGTTTGAAGGGAGCTGGACTGCTGG
>NZ_DHEI01000113.1:33969-41740 GCF_002399805.1 Flavobacterium sp. UBA4854 | reverse complement strand
AAAACAGAAAAAACAACCAGAGAACCCGATGAAAACGTAAAAACTCTTGATAGTATATTTTTAGACTTCACTACCAAATACCAATCGCCCGAAAACATAAAGCCTCCTGATATTGAATATGAAAAAAGCACACTGCTGGCTTCCATCAAAAAAATAGAAAATGATTTATTTGAAGCAGCAGAAACTTACGATTTAACATTGACTTGTTTAGATTCTAAAGTGCCTGGATTTGACTTTTTCACGATTTACGAATGGCTTCATTTTGCAATTGTGCATACGAAGAGACACACTCATCAGTTGAAATCGATTTATGAGCATATTAAAAAACAATAGATTAGTATTTAACTCAAAATTACTTTTATGAGATCAAAAGTTAGAACCATTGTTTCATCTGGTTTAGTTGCAGGCACATTAGACATTACTGCCGCTATTTTGATTTATGCAGGAATACTACATAAAACAACAGCCGAAAAAATTTTACAATCTATTGCAAGTGGCATTTTTAAGAAAGAAGCTTATACAGGCGGATCAGAAATGACTCTCGCTGGCTTGGGACTTCATTTTCTAATTGCTTTTATTTTTGCTTGGTTTTATTTTAAGATTTTCCCATACATCCCTTTTTTCAAAATAAATACCTTATTATCTGGCATTTCTTACGGTTTCTTTATTTGGGTTGTAATGAATCTCTTGGTTCTGCCAATAGTATTTCCGGTTTTACCAGAGAAGAATTTAGATTTTCCGCTTTTGCTTTCTATTCTCATTGTAATTTGCTGCGTCGGAATTCCGATTGCTTTTATAACGAGAAAATATTATGCAAAATGGTATTAAATAAGATTCAAAGGTACAAAGGCTCAGAGTTGCACAGGTTAAAAACTTTGAGCCTTTGAATCTTAAAAATTAAACTTTTCTTCTGCCTGTAATCAATGAAATAATAAACAGGACTAAAAAGATGAAGAATAAAATTTTTGCGATGCTTGCAGCTCCGGCAGCAATTCCGCCAAAACCAAAAATTCCAGCTATAATAGCAAGAATTATAAATATAACTGTCCAACGTAACATAATATTGATTTTTTAAGTTCTTAATACGACTGTTTTATAAGCCTTTTTTTGTCTATTTCAAAGTTCTTTTATTCCTACAAATCGTGTTAACTCTATACACTTAAATATTATCCCAATAAAACCAAACCAAAGCTAGACAACGCGCCACTTTCACGATTATTTGCTAGCCTTACAGAATTACCATGTTTATGCTTTTGAGTTAATTTTTTAATGGATTGGATTAATTGTCGCTTTTATACTAAAGTAATTTTAATAAAATTTTTTTTAAGTAATGAAAGAAGCTAAAAAACATGGTGTCATTTTAGAAAAAACAGACCGAACTTTTGAAGAATTAGGTGTTTTAAATCCTGCCATTTATCAAGACGGAAATAATGTCCACATGTTTTACAGAGCGGCAAAAAAAGGAAACTTCTCTACTATTGGTTATTGTCGTTTTGAAGGACCGACAACTTTAGTAGAAAGACGTTCAAATCCTATTTTTCTTCCTGAATATATTTATGAAATTCATGGAGTCGAAGATCCTAGAATTACTAAAATAGACGATCTGTATTATATGACTTATGTTACTTATGATGGTCTAAATGCCTGTGGCGCTTTGGCTGTTTCTAAGGATTTGGTAAAGTTTAAAAAGAAAGGAATTATTACACCGAGATTTATTCTAAACGAATTTACCAATCTTATTAGAAAGCATTTACAAAACCCAAGCATTGCAAGAATATTGGCTTTTAATACAGAAAGAAATTATCCGTTAACGGAAACAATGAAAGAGCATTTGTATGTATGGGATAAAAATGTAGTTCTTTTTCCGAAGAAGATAAATGGAAAATTTGTTGCGCTGCACCGCTTATTTCCATCTATTCAGATCGTTTCTTTTGAAAAGAAATCAGAATTAACAGAAGATTTTTGGAAAGAATATTTAAAGAATCTTCCAGATCACATTGTAATGGAACCAAAATATGATCATGAAACCAGTCATATTGGTCCAGGAGCTCCTCCGATCGAAACGGCAGACGGATGGCTTTTAATTTATCATGCTGCCGAAAAAAGAGTAAAAGGTTTGGTTTATCATGCAGCTGCTGTTTTGCTGGATTTAGAAGACCCAAAAAAAGTAATTGGAAGATTGCCAAAACCCATTATTACTCCATCAGAATATTATGAAAGACATGGTTATGTCAATTACGTAGTTTTCCCCACAGGAACTGCCATTTTTGACGGCCAACTATATATTTATTATGGCGCTGCCGATGACAAGATTGCGGTGGCATCTTTGAACCTAAGCGAGTTATTAACCGAGCTAAAAAAGAATCCTCATGAAGACAATATCAAATAAATCAAAAATCGTTTTTTTATCTACTTTTCCGCCAACGCAATGCGGCATAGCAACTTATACGCAAGATACCATCAAAGGAATAACAGATGTTTATGGTAAATCTATAAAATGCGAAATATGCGAACTGGTTACTGAGCCTATTGAAGAACCAACGCAAGCTTTTACCTTAAACACAAAAAATAGAGCAGAATATGCTAAAGTAGCAGAAGAAATCAATAAAGATGAAACTGTGAAATTAGTTCATATTCAGCATGAATTTGGTTTGTTTTCAGGAAATTATGGAGATCATCTTTTAGATTTTTTAAATGTTATTAAAGCCCCTGTCACTTTTACTTTTCACAGCGTAATTCCAAATCCGAATGACGAATTGAGAACTTTTGTGAAACTGTTGTTAAGCTACAGCAACTCGGTTTTTGTAATGACCAATAAATCCAAAGAAATTCTAATTAACGACTACGACATCAATGAAGAAATAATTACTTGCGTACTTCACGGAACTCACATTGTAATATATGAAACTCCAAAACAGGCAAAAGAAAAATTAAACATTGAAGACAGATTAGTGCTTTCTACTTTCGGACTTTTGGGCGAAGGTAAAAATATAGAAACAGGCTTACAGGCTTTACCAAAAATTATTGAAAAAGCGCCAAATGCTTTATATCTAATTATTGGCAAAACGCATCCAAACTTAATCAAAGATGGTGTTGATGCTTATCGTGACAAATTAGAAGGCATTGTCAAAGAATTAAACCTTCAGGACAATGTTCGATTTATCAATCAATATTTAGATACCGATGAACTTTTAGAATATCTAAAAGCGACAGATATTTATATGTTTACCTCAAAAGATCCCAATCAGGCAGTGAGCGGCACTTTTGCTTATGCCATGAGTTGTGCATGTCCAATTGTGGCTTCTAAAATTCCGCATACAAGAGAAGTATTAACTTCAGATTCTGGAATTTTGTGTGATATTGGAAATTCCGATCAATTTGCGGAAGCTGCAATTAAATTAATCGAAGATGAAAATTTAAGACACGAAATGGGAATTAGTTCTTTTACAAAAATGAGAGCTTCTTCATGGGAAAATGTTGGAATTACTCAAATGAATACCTATCAAAAACTGATTAAAAATCCATCCGAAATTAAATATAGCTATCCTCCTATTCAGTTAAAACATATCAAAAAACTAACAACCGAATTAGGAATTATTCAGTTCAGTAAAATTTCTATTCCAGATTTAGATTCAGGATATACTTTAGATGATAATGCAAGAGCTTTAATTGCATTTTGCATGCATTATAAACTAACTCAGGACAAAGATGATCTAGCATATATTTTAATTTATTTAGATTTTATTCAACGTTGCCAAAAACCAAAAGGAGATTTTATCAATTATGTCGATCAGGAAAACCGCGAACATATTGAGCAAAATGCCGAAGTAAATTTGGAAGATTCTAATGCCAGAGCTATTTGGGCGTTAGGAACCGTAGTTTCAATGTCAGACATTCTTCCTGAAGCAATTACCAAAAAAGCCACAAGATGTTTATTGAACTCCCTAAAATGGGCCGAAAATATTCAGTCGCCACGTTCAATTGGTTTTGCTACAAAAGGTTTGTATTTATACCATTCGACCATTCCGAATTTGTATGTTGCCGCGATTATTAATAAACTAAATGCAAAATTGCTGGCTAACTACGAAGATACAGCAACAGAAGACTGGCAATGGTTTGAAAATTATCTGACTTATGGAAACAGCATTTTGCCAGAATCTATGCTTTACGCTTATTTAATTACCAATAAACCGGTTTACAAAAAAGTAGCATTAGATTCTTTAGATTTCCTAATTTCTAAAACGTTCAAAGAAGGAACGTTCAAAGCCATTTCGAACCAAAGCTGGCATCATAAAGGTTCTGAGCCACATGAATATGGCGAACAGCCAATTGATGTTACGTACACCATTCAGAGTTTAAATGCCTTTTACAATGCCTTTAAAACTGCAGAATATAAAAAGAAAATGAAAGCTGCATTTAACTGGTTTTTAGGCAAAAATCATTTGAACCAAATTATGTATAATCCAGTAAGTGGCGGCGGTTATGACGGACTTGAGAAACACAATGTAAACTTAAATCAAGGTGCAGAATCTACTGTTTGTTATCTGACTGCAAGATTATTAATGGAGAAACTAGCCCTGTCACAATCACGCGTTATTCCGTTAATGAAATCTCGAAGCGGTATCGCCATAAATTTATAAGAAAAGACACTGAAGCTAACCAAACACTTCACTTTTTTAAACCCTGAAAATCCCTTTCTTAATGAAAGGGATTTTTTGTTTGTAAAAAAAAACTAAAATAAATTTACCTATCTACTAATAGGTAGTATCTTTGTCAAAAAAATTACTGCTATGACAACAAAAGAAAATATTATTGATAAAGCAGATCAACTTATTCGAGACAAGGGTTATAATGCGTTTAGTTTTAAAGATATTTCAAATGATATAGGCATAAAGACCGCTTCTATTCATTATCATTTCCCTACAAAATCAGATCTTGGGGTAGCAACTATTAAAGAACATATTGCCAGATATGAAACTTTAAAGGAAAAGGTTGCTAATGAATCACCGCTAATACAACTTGAATCCTTTCTCGCTGTACATACAAAAATCAAGCATGATAATAAAGTATGCATTGTCGGCTCACTGGCAACAGACTTAAACACACTAGACCAATCAATAAAAGAGGAACTAAAAATATTTGCCAAATTGGTAATTGACTGGCTGACTGAAGTGCTAACCGACGGAAAAGAACAGAAAATATTTGATTTTCAAACTTCGGCACGAACAAAAGCATTAATGATAATTACGAATATGGTAGCAATAGTCCAACTTTCAAGACTTACAAACGATGACGATTTTGAGTTGGTAAAAGAAACAATATTAACAGAATTAAGACCTAAATAGCAATGAAAAGAGTTGTAGTAACAGGATTAGGAGCAGTAACTCCTATTGGAAATAGCGTTGAAGAATATTGGAATTCATTAATTAACGGAGTCAGCGGTGCCGCTCCAATTACAAGATTTGACACCACACATTTTAAAACCAAATTTGCCTGCGAAGTTAAAAACTTTGATTCGCAGCATCTATTTGAAAAAAATGAAATCAGAAAATATGATCTTTTTACTCAATATGCTTTACATGCTGCAGATGAAGCAATAAAAAATGCCAACATCGATTTTGATACTTTAAACAAAAACCGAATTGGTGTTATATGGGGATGCGGAGACGGAGGTATTTCAACTTTCGAGGAACAAATGGGAGAATATAAATTAGGAAATGGCATACCAAGATTTAGTCCTTTTTTCATTCCAAAGAGAATTGTCAATATTGCTTCAGGAGTGATCTCTATCAAATATGGACTTCGAGGAGTCAATTATACCACAGCTGCTGCTTGTTCTGCGAGTAATACTTCTATTATAGATGCATTCAATTACATTCGCTGGGGCAAAGCAGATATGATTATTAGCGGTGGTTCTGAGGCTTCAGTTTCAGAATCTTCAATTGGCGGTTTTAATGCGTCAAAAGCATTATCGACATTAAATGATGATTACACAAAGGCTTCACGTCCTTTTGATTCAACAAGAGACGGATTTGTTTTAGGTGAAGGAGCTGGCGTTGTTATTTTGGAAAGCTATGAACATGCTATAAAACGAAATGCAGTAATTCTAGCCGAAATTGTTGGAGGCGGATTAGCTGCAGATGCTTATCATTTAACAGGAACTCATCCTGAAGGAGAAGGAGCTGTTTTAGGAATGGAACTTGCTCTTGAAGAAGCTGGAATCACTCCAGATAAAATTGACTACATTAATGCTCATGCTACTTCTACTCCAACTGGCGATTTAAGTGAGCTCAAAGCTGTAGAGAAAGTATTTGGAATAAATCCGAATGCAAATATAAGTGCTACAAAGTCCATGACAGGACATTTACTTGGCGGTGCTGGAGCAATAGAAGCGATTGCCTGTATAAAAGCTGTTCAAGAAAATATTGTACCGCCAACCATAAACACTCAAAATGTAGAACAGGATTTTGCAGATAAATTTAATCTCACTCTCGGAAAAGCACAATCGAGAATAGTTAACTATGCTATGAGCAATACATTTGGTTTTGGCGGACATGTAGCAAGTTCAATATTTAAGAAGTTTACAGAATAAATGTTATAGTTTAATACTTGCCTATTTTAAAAATCCCTTTCCAAAAGAAAGGGATTTTTTGTTTGCGGTCACAAACGTCAAACTGTTTTAATTATTGTGAGTTTATGAAAATTATATAAGGCTGAGAAAAAGTTCTGTAATATATTTTAACAAGTATTGGGCTAACTTTCCTCTATAATTCAATGATTTGAAAAAACTGTTAAATAATTGATTTTCATCTCATATCATTCACCTTAAAACCAAAACATTTTGATCCTTGCTATTAAAAATACATTCGCCGAAATTGGAGAAACCACAATATTCGCCAAAAGGTTTTTTAAGGAGGTTTTTGTTCCGCCTTATGAAACCAGAGAGTTCCTAAAACAATGTTATGTTATAGGATACAAATCTCTGCCATTGGTTGCTATTACAGGTTTTATTATGGGTTTGGTTCTTACGCTTCAATCGCGACCTACATTGGTAAAATTTGGTGCTGAATCCTGGCTTCCTGGAATGGTGGCTCTTTCGTTAATAAGAGAAATCGCTCCTGTAATTACTGCGTTGATTTGCGCTGGAAAAATTTCATCTGGAATTGGAGCCGAATTAGGATCTATGAAAGTAACCGAACAAATAGATGCCATGGAAGTTTCGGCTGTAAATCCATATAACTATTTGGTGGTAACTAGAGTTTTAGCCTGTACTCTAATGGTTCCTATTCTAGTATTTTTTGCAGACGCGATTGGAATCATTGGCGGATATGTTGGAATAAACATTCACGGAGATGTCAATTTTTACCGTTTTCTAACTCAAATCATTCAATCCTTAGAATTTCTAGATCTGTTTCCAGCAACACTAAAGACCTTCTTCTTTGGATTTATTATTGGAATTATTGGCTGTTATAAAGGTTTTAATGCCAAAAATGGAACAGAAAGTGTGGGGCAAGCTGCCAATTCTGCCGTTGTAACTGCATCGTTAAGCATTTTTATTATCGATATGGTTGCTGTTCAAATAACCGATTTATTTTTTTAAGATGATGAAGGAAAAATTACATAAAGAACCTAAAAAAGCAAAAGAGAAAGATCAAACTCCAATTATCGAGATTAAAGATCTCCACAAAACTTTTGGAAAAGATAATGCCGTTCTAAAAGGCGTTAATCTCACTTTGAATAAAGGTGAAGATTTGGTTGTTTTAGGACGTTC
>NZ_DHEI01000113.1:24723-33786 GCF_002399805.1 Flavobacterium sp. UBA4854 | reverse complement strand
GAAATCAAAGTTTTTAATGAAAACGTTCTTAATATTTCAAAAAGCGAGCTGAATGAAATTAGAGTCCGAATTGGTTTTTTGTTCCAAAGTGGAGCACTTTACGATTCGATGTCCGTTAGAGAAAATCTCGCTTTTACATTAACCAAACACAAACGCGATTTAAGCAGTGATGAAGTTGAAAACGAAGTAATGGAAGCATTAGAAAATGTAGGTCTTGCCGAAGCAGTTGACAAAATGCCTTCTGAACTTTCAGGCGGTATGAAAAAGAGAATTGGTCTTGCAAGAACTTTAATCTTAAAACCAGAAATCATTTTATACGATGAACCTACAACTGGACTAGACACCATAACGTCTCGAGAAATCAGCGAATTGATATTGGACATTAAACACAAACAAAAAACTTCTTCGATTATTATCACTCACGATATGGCTTGCGCAAAAATGACTGCCGATCGAATTGTAGTTTTAAAAGACGGTGTTATTCATGCCGAAGGAACATACGAAGAATTAGAAAAAGACGAAGACGAATGGGTACGCTCATTTTTTGAATAAGCAAAATAAATAATAGAAATCATGAAAAAGGAATCTGGATATACTTGGAAGCTAGGAATGTTTGTAACGATAGGTTTACTGCTTTTTATAATGGCTGTATATTTCATAGGAAAACAGCAGAATCTTTTTGGCTCTACTTTTCACATTAGCTCTCAATTTAAAACGGTGAGCGGTTTAGAGGTCGGAAACAACGTTCGTTTTTCTGGAATTAATGTCGGCACAGTAGAACAAATTCAGTTAAAAAATGACTCTATTGTTAGGGTTGTTTTGGTAATGAAAGAAGAGGTTCGAAAATTTATTAAAACAGATGCCACAGCCAGTATTGGTTCTGATGGTTTAATGGGCGACAAAGTGCTAACTATTTCTCCTGGCAACAAATCTCAAAAAATGATTGAAGATAATGGACAAATCGCTTCTATTGATGGAATTGAGATGAATGACATTATGAAAAGCGTTAAAAAAAGCGTGGATAATATTGGCGTGATTTCAGACGAAATAGCCATTTTCAGCCACAGCATGAACAACGGAAACGGGGCTTTAGCAAGATTGGTTAAAGACGATAAAATGGCTAATAGCGTTTCGAATACACTTTCTAATCTAGAAACAGGAACAAAAGGTTTCAGTGATAATATGGAAGCCGCAAAAAGCAATTTCCTGTTTAGAGGCTACTTCAAGAAAAAAGAAAAAGAGAAAAAGGAAAAGCAAGAAGAAAGAAAAGAGAAACAAGAGGAAGCTAAAAAAGAAAAGGAAGAGAAGAAAGAAGCAAAAAAAGAGAAGCAAGACGAGCAAAAGAAAGAGGAACAGCAAAAACAAGAAGAAACTAAAAAAGCTGAAACCGAGAAAAAATAAATATGTATTAAAACTCAAATTCCAAATTCCAATTCTCATTTTATGTCATTTGAGCGAAGTCGAAGGACACGCCCTTTAGAACATACAGAATAGATTAAGCATGCGATCCTTCGACTCCGCTCATAAGGACAAATTAAAAATCCAGCATATCACAATTCACAATTCACAACTCACAATTCACAATTAAAAAAAGTATATGCCTAGTTCATTTAAACATACCGCCATTAAAGTTTTAAAAATTACTGGAATCACGATTGCGGTGATTTTGTTTTTGCTGTTTATTATTCCGTTGCTATTTCCTGGGAAAATTGCTTCGGAAGTGAAAAAAATTGCCAATGAGCGACTGGACACCAAATTGGAATTTACCAAATCTAAACTTTCGTTTTTCACACATTTTCCTTCATTAACCGTTTCGTTAGACGATTTGTCTTTAACGGGATCTAAGCCATTCAGCAATGATACTTTATTAAAAGCAGATCAAGTTGCTTTTGGAATTGATATTAAAAGACTGCTTTTTGATAATGAAGTTAAAATCAATAAACTTTATGTTTCAGATGCTTTAATCAATGTAATGGTTAACGAAAAAGGTCAGGCAAATTATAATATTTATGTTGCACCCGAAGATCGAAACAAAAAAGAAGATCCGAATGCTCCAGAAGAAGGAACTGCAATTCGATTAGAACGCATTGATTTACAAAACTGTCATGTAAAATATAATGACCGTTCTGCAAAGATTCTGGTTGATGCAAAAGGCTTTAATTATATCGGAAAAGGAAATCTAAGCGAAGACATTTTTGATCTCGCAACTGATGCCAAAATTGATAATCTGGATTTTTATTATGACAGAACAGGTTATTTACGTCGAAAAAAAGTGAGTGCCGATTTAATTACCCGAATCAATACGCATGCGCTTACTTTCATTCTTCAGAAAAATGAACTTCATATTAATAAATTGCCATTAAAATTTACGGGAATATTTAGCATTTTAAGAGATGGCTATAAAATCAATATCAAGGCAGCTTCAGAAAATACAACTGTAAAAGATTTACTTTCTGTAATGCCTCCTGAATATTTGACTTGGCTCGAGAAAACAGAAATCTCTGGAAGAAGCGATTTATTGCTCAGTTTTAAAGGAGATTACAACGTTCAGAAAAAGCAAAAACCAAATTTGGCCTTCAATTTAAAAATTAACGAAGGTTCGGTAAATTATAAAAATGCGCCGGTTCCTTTAACCGATTTTCAAATGGATTTAAACGCCATGCTTCCGTCTTTGGATACCGAACAATTACTGGTAAATCTTAGAACGTTGAAATTTAAAGTAGGCGACAAAGATTATTTTAATGCTTATCTGCACAGCAAAGGTCTAAGCGAAATGTCGATAAATGCAAGCGTGAAAGGCGCTTTAGACCTTGCTGTTGTTGATGCTGCTTTAGGCTTGGAAAATATTGATTTGAAAGGAATTCTTAAAACCGATATTCAGGCTCGAGGAGTTTTTAGCACTTCTAAAAAATTATTTCCAAAAACTATTGGTGGTATTTCTTTAAGAAACGGATGGCTGAAAACGAAATATTATCCAAATCCTATAACTAATATCACTTTTGTAGCCAATATGCTCAATAAAGCGGGAACATATCAGGATTTAATTGTGGCCGTGGCACCTGCATCTTTTGTTTTTGAAGGAAACCCTGTTTATGTAAATGCTACATTATCTGATTTTAGCGATTTAGCTTATAATGCCAAAATTAAAGGCGAACTGAATGTGGGCAGAATCTATCAGGTTTTCTCTCAAAAAGGTCTTGATTTGACTGGTTACGCCAAAGCGGATCTTTCATTAAAAGGAAAACAAAGCTACGCTACAACTGGGCAATATGACAAACTGGATAATAAAGGAACATTGATTCTAAAAAACATTAAAGCAACTTCCGAATTGTTCCCGAAAGCTTTCTTTATCAAACAAGGGAATTTCCGTTTCCAGAATGAGAAAATGTGGTTCGAAAAATTTAATGCTTCGTACGGAAAATCAGATTTTGATATTAATGGTTATCTCTTAAATACGATCAATTACTTTTTAGAATCGAAAGGGACTTTGAGCGGAAACTTCAACCTAAAATCAAAACTAATTAATGTTGATGAATTTATGGCGCTTGAAGACGGCGAAAACAAGGACCGAAACCTAGAAGTAGAATATGCAAAAGAAGATCACCCAAAAATGAGCGGTGTTGTCATTATTCCAAAAAACCTAAATGTCAATTTAGATGCCAGTGCAGACAAAATAGAATATAACAAATTGATTTTTAATAAATTAAATGGAAAAATAGGAATAAAAAAAGAAGGATTTTACTTAGAAAACATTACCTTTAATATCATTGATTGTGTTTTAGGAATTAATGCATTATACAAAGACGAATCTCCAACTTCGGCACATTTTGATGCTCATTTTACAGCAAAAGATTTTGATGTTCAAAGAGCATATAAAGAAATTCCGATGTTTCATGACATGGTTACTGCTGCTGAAAAAGCGCACGGAATAGTTTCTGTTGACTATAGTGTAAAAGGAGATTTGAATGGAAATATGGGACCAATTTATGAATCGATGCAAGGTGGAGGAACAATAAATTTACGTGATGTAAAAATTAAAGGTCTCAAACTTTTTGACGGAATTAGCTCTAAAACAGGACAAAGCGGTTTGGACAATCCCGATATGAAAGGAATTGAAATTAAATCGACTATCGACAAAAACCTTATAAAAATTGAGCCATTTACTTTTAATGTAGCCAGCTTTAGGCCAACCATTAAAGGAACTACAAGCTTTGACGGACTTTTGGATCTTAGAATGCGCTTAGGACTTCCGCTTTTCGGAATCATAGGTTTTCCAATTGTAATTACTGGAACGCATGAAGCTCCCAAAATTAAAATATTCAGTAAAACTGGACAGGAAATTAATCCTGCCGTTTATGACGAAAAAAACAATAAAGTTATTCGAGAAGAAAAAGTAAGCAAATCCAAAACAAAAAAATAATGGACTCTAAATCTCAGCATAATAGCAATGCATTTGAAAAGTTTGCTACAAAAGTTTCCAAAGCTGCAGGAAGCACGCCCGCTTTTATAGGTGCATTTCTTCTTGTAGTGCTTTGGGCTGTTTTAGGACCTGTTTTCAATTATTCAGAAACTTGGCAACTGGTCATTAATACAGGAACCACAATTATTACTTTTTTGATGGTGTTTTTAATTCAGAAAGCGCAAAATAAAGATTCACTTGCTATTCAGTTAAAATTAAACGAACTCGTTGCTTCTAATGAATTATCTAGCAATAGTCTTGTTGATATTGAAAGTATGACCGAAGAGGAAATGATTATCATTCAGAAATATTATCATAGATTAAGTGAACTTGCCAAAAAAGAGCAAAGCATAAAAACCTCACATTCTATTGCTGAAGCGCATGAACTTCATAACCGCAAGAAAGAAAAAAATATAAAACCAAATAAACCAAAAAGAACTTCCAAAAACAGCACTAAAAAATAACCAAATGAAACTAAGTTCTACTGAAACCTATTGGCCTTTAAAAAATGCCCAAAAACAGAGTTATCCTTCTATTAATTCTGATATTAATACCGATGTCTTAATTATTGGTGGTGGCATTACAGGAGCTTTAACGGCTTATAAGCTATTAAATGAAGGAAAAAAAATTGTTCTTGTAGACCGTCGCGATGTCTGCGGCGGAAGCACTTCGGGCAGTACAGCCTTATTACAGTACGAAATTGATGTTCCGTTACATCAACTAATAAAACTTCGTGGTGCTAGATGTGCCATAGATAGTTATCAAAACGGAAAAAAAGCCATTTTTGATCTTCGAAACATAATTGATACTATTGGTTGCGATTGTGGTTTTGAGTTTAAAAAAAGCGTTTATTTTACTACTTTAAAAAAAGATGTTCCGTATTTAAAAAATGAATTCAAAGCCAGAAAACAGCATGGTTTTGAAATAAGCTGGTTGAGCAGATCAGAATTGCAAAAAATGGGATTGAATGCAATTGCTGGAGTAGAATCTAAAACAGCAGCTGTTATGGATCCTTTTAAACTGGCAAGTGATCTTTTGTTTCATTGCCATGAAAAGGGAATGCAAATTTTTGACCGAACTAACATTGCTTCCATTCAGCATCAAAAAGGCAGAATTATTGCCACTACAGATTCCAAGCATACTATTACTGCCGATCACATTATACATTGTACTGGTTATGAAAGTACAGAAACTTTAAAAGAAAAAGTAGTCGATTTAAAAAGTACTTATGTTATCACTTCTGAAAGTCAGTCTGATCTTCCAGAGCATTTTAAAAACACTATTTTTTGGGATACCGCCTCTCCGTATCATTACATTCGAACTACAGAAGATAATCGTATCATAATGGGCGGCGGCGATGAGGATTTTAAGGATACAACAAAACGAGATAAATTGCTTCCTAAAAAAGAAGCGTATCTTTTAAAGCAATTTTTTAAAAGGTTTCCAGATTTAGATTTTAAAATTGACTATTCTTGGGCAGGCACTTTTGGAGAAACCAAAGACGGTCTTCCTTACTTCGGGAAGCCAAATCCGAGAAAAAATGAACATTATATTCTAGGCTTCGGAGGAAACGGAATTACTTTCAGTGTAATCGGAATGAATTCAATCCTGGATTCTCTCAATAACAAAAAAAATACAGATTTAGATTATTACCGATTTGGAAGATAAAAAAGATTCTAAGATACTGAGATACTAAGGTTCTAAGTTTTTTTTCTTAGAGTCTTAGTATCTTAAAACCTTAGCAACTTAATTACAAATAATCTTGTCTTATAGGTGTAAATACATCTACAACTTCTCCTGGTTCTATAATTTCTATAGAATGTTCAATATTAGCAGGAATTGAATAAGTATCTCCTACATTTAATAAAAATTCTTTTCCTTCAAATCTTAGTTTGTAGGCTCCTGAAATAACATAACCACTTTGTTCATTTGAATGTTTATGAAATGGCACAGAATCAGTTGATTTATATAACATTTTTGTCACCATAGAATCTTTCCCTATTGAAAGTACTACAAAATCAACTCCTAAAAATTGTCTTGAAACAGCATTTTCTTTTTTTACAACATTTTTCATTGTTCTTTATTTAATTATTAATTCCATCTGAATATTACATCTCTTATATGGTGTTTCAAGACCGAAAACTTTTTCGAAACCAAGTTTATAATATAGGTTTATTGCAGGTTTTAGAATCGTGTTGCTTTCTAAATATATTTTTTTTGCTCCTAGTTCTTTTGCTTTTTCGGCAATTGCTTTTCCTAAAAGCCAACCAATACTTTTTCCTTGTGCTTTTGGAGAAACGGCCATTTTTGCCATTTCAAAATCGTATTCGGAATTATTCATTTTAATCAAAGCACAAACTCCTACAGGTTCATTTTCATACAAAGCCACAAGAATTTTTCCTCCTTTTTTTAAGATATAATCTTCAGGATTATCCAGCGCTTTATAATCGGCTTCTTCCATTTCAAAATATTTCGAGATCCACTCTACATTCAATTCTCTAAAAGCTTGCTGATATTCTGTTTTATATTCTACAATTTTTACATCTTTACTTTCTCTCTTTTTCTTTTGTTCGCTAACTCTTTTTATTAAAGATTTTTGCTCTAGTAAAAACTCCCATTCTTCCAATGCTGCCCACAAATTGTGCTTGCTTTCAGAAATTATCCCTTCAATCGCAACATCAATATCTTCTAGCTGCTGCTTGATTTTCTTCGAAATTAAAATTCCTTTTTCAGTAAGTGCTACATTGTTCTTGCGCTTATCATCTGTTTTTGCGCTTTCTTGAATTAATCCTGCACCAATCATTTCCTGAATAATTTTGCTGACAGAAGGCTGAGAATGACCAATTTCATTAGCAATTTCAGTAATGGTTATTTCACGTTCTTCTGCCAATGTATAAAATACAGGAAACCACTTCGGCACAAAATCAACTCCATACAATTCATATATTTTCGCAGCATCATCGGTAACAATAGCAGTCATTAAACGCAAACGGCTTCCTAACGCCGCTTTTCCAACTTTATCAAAAAATTCCATAAATAATTAATTATATAACTAGTTATGCAAATGTATAAAAAAAATCTTTTTTGCAAAGATTTTTTTTAGGTACAAAGGTTCAGGGGTTCAGAGGTGCAAAGTTTTTCACAAAAAAAGTCTAAGATTTATACATCTTAGACTTTCTATATATATTGCTTAATAGCTAACTACATTATTTATGATAAAAAAAACTTTGCACCTCTGAACCCCTGAACCTTTGTACCTCAATTACGCAGTAATTGCGAGAGAATTCAAATTAAACTTATACTCTTTTGGGCTACAGTTGAATTTTTGTTTAAATATTTTAGAGAAATAACTTCTGCTGGTGAAACCAATGCAATACACTATTTCTGAAATATTTAGATCGGATGTTCTGATTAGGATTTCGGCTTTAAGAACACGCATGTGTGTAATATAATCGTTGACAGTACGATTGTGAATCATTTTAAAGCCTTCTTGAAGTTTGTTTGGAGATAATCCAGATTTTTTACTCAAAGATTTGATTGAGAAGGCTTCTTCCGGGCTTGTTTTTATGAATTCTGAAAGTTCTTTTATTTCTTCCATTTCTCTCAAAGTCAATCCGTTTGACTCATTTGCAAAAGCATATAAATCATCAGAATGTTGTTGTATTTCCATTGCAAGAATAATTCTCATTATTCCTTCTTTCAACAAATTTCTAACAATTCCTTTTTGTGTAATAGAATTAAGCTGTTCTATTTTTTCTGCAATCTGCAAATTATATGATCCAATGTAAAAGAAATCTGTTACTTGATTATTCTCAAAAAAAGTATCTTTTACTTGCTGACTTAAAGAATGGGCTTGATTGGCATCATCAATCTCAGTTCCGACAATAATTAAGGTGAGTTTTGTTTTCTTTCCTTTCTCAAAAAATAAAACATTATCTTGATTTTCTTTTGATGTTACTATTGCAGTCTGAAAGGTTTTCAATTTTCGCTCTTCTCCACTTAACCCAAAACTATGCGAAAGATTACCTTTAGAACAATATGCAAAATAAATAGGTGACGATTTTACATTTAGAAAATCTAGTCTGACATCTCCAGAAAATGTCATATCAAACTGAACGTACGATATATTATCATTAAAGGAAGCTCCAATAATACAACCTTCTGCAAAGTCGTTTTCTACTTTAAGTGCATATTCGTCTAAATCAAAAGTCACCTTTCCGCCAAAACTAGTCTGAAGTTCATCAAATATATTTTGAGTTTTTTCTGTATTTATAGTAACAATTTTCATGGTTCGCCGGATTTTAAAATTCTATAATTCCTTAAACAGATTATTTGCTAAAAATCTGAGAATCAAAGTTCGCTTAAAGACAGACCAAAAATGTTATATAATTTTTCAGTTTTGTTTTATAATTCCTTATAAATGTTTATTTTAACATAAGCCATTATTTATTAAAACATGAAAAGTTTTTCCTTTGCTCCTATTAGTTCTCCAAATTCTAAAATTCTGATTTTAGGCACTATGCCTGGAACAAAATCTTTGGAACTCAATCAATATTATGGTCACAATCAGAATAACTTTTGGAAATTTATGTTTCAGATTTTGG
>NZ_DHEI01000113.1:23406-24501 GCF_002399805.1 Flavobacterium sp. UBA4854 | reverse complement strand
GCAAATGATTTCGAACATTTTTTAGCAACTCACTCTAAAATAGACAGTATTCTTTTTAACGGACAAAAGGCGGCGGCATTTTTTAAAAAATATGTTCACTTAACAAAGGAATATAAAACGTTTACACTTCCATCAACAAGTCCTGCCAATGCTGGCAAGACTTTTCAAGATAAATTAAAGGAATGGAGTGTCATTGAAACCTTATTATAAAGACTCTTTTTTATACAATTTAAATACGAATATTGGAATCATGTAACTTTTTCCTTTTAAAGTATAACAAAATTTAACCGCTCTCGATCTAATTTTACATCAAAGAAAAATAAGCCATATTGAAGATTTGAAAAACGAAATGGAAAGGCTTTCTTCTTATTAAAATTTACAAAGCAAACTGTAAAAAGTTTAGTCTATAAAGAGAACATTGGTTATGTTAGTTTATTTTTGGGAAAAAGCTACTCTATAGAAATATAGAGTAGCTTTGTTTTTATAGGCTGCCATTTAAACATAAAAACATGAAAATCCAGACATATTACAATCATATACGATTTTATACTCCGCACCATTTTATATATTATCCTGTTTTAATTTTATTTTTAGTTGCTAGCGTTTATTTGGCTATCACAACAGAAGATCATTTAATATGGGGTTTTATCAGCGTAGCTTTCGTATTTCTTTTTGCAGTAGCCTACATGCTGCGCCAGCATTATGCGCTAACGCTTCAAAACAGAATTGTACGTTTAGAAATGCGTTACCGATACTTTACTCTTACAGGGAAAAGATTTGAAGAATTTGAATACAAGCTTACAGATGATCAAATATTTGCATTGCGTTTTGCGCCAGACAACGAATTAGTTCCGCTTGTTGAAGACGTTTTAAAAAATAACTTAACTGGAAATGCAATCAAAAAAGCAATCGTACACTGGAAAGCAGATTATCATAGAGTTTAGCAAAAATCTAATTGCAATGACAATGGCAAAATCAATTGAAAATTTAAGTTGATTTTGCCATTGTTATTTTTACTAAACCTTTTTCTTATTGAAAAGAATGTAAAATAAAAACAAGAAGATCCAAACTATCACAATTACAGCAAAGTAGATT
>NZ_DHEI01000113.1:4840-23246 GCF_002399805.1 Flavobacterium sp. UBA4854 | reverse complement strand
TTTTTCTGCTAAAGCTTTTCTATCAAAATCATTTCGAATTCTATTTAAAGGTTCGCCATGGTTATCTCTGTAATGATATGCATCTTGAGTCAGCAATTTCGGGATCAAATTTGTTTCTATATTGTATTTCTTCAAAATTGTATCCAATTTCTGAAAAGTATATGTTAAAGAATCTTTCTTTGTATTATATAATAATTTATATCGATCTACAGCAGCTTGATATTGCTGTTTGTCAATAGAATCTCCATAAACTGGACTAAACAAAGATTGATTTTCTAGAAAAATACAAATATCCTCATCGTGTTCTGGATGTACAGGAACACTTTTAAAAATAATGGCTGTGCTATCTCCTTTAATCCTTTTTGAAATCACTCTTTTGTGAAATTGTTCTTTATCAAAACCCATAATTTCAAAAATACTATCTGCTTTACTTGTTGTTTTATCAAAAGTGCTTGTTAAAACTGTTATGGTATCGATACTATAATAATTGTCTTCTGTAATAGGATATTCGCCAGGCTCGATAGTATCTACTACTTTAATTACAGGATAAGGTTTTGGATATAGTATATTCTCGTAATTGAACAATTTTTCAGAAGTATAAGAAGTATATTTATATAAGAATGGATTTAATACATTCAAAAGTTTTTTGTCTTTATTAAAATCATTTTCAGACAATTCCGATTTCAATTTAGCATTCATTCCAAAACTATAGCTAACGAAAAATGAAAAGGTAAGAAATGAAATAAATAGTAGACAAATGCCAATTTTAAGCAAATTTCCTCCTTTGTAATTTTCTCTAGAATGGTTTCGAATTAAAAATATCAAGAATAAAAATAAAAACAAACCACTTACAAAGAAGTGTGAAATTGAAACGTCATCGTAAAATTTAAATCGATAAAATTCGGTGTAGATGTCGATTTTCTTTATGCCTTCAAAAGTAAAATAACCATATAAAAAGTACGCTAAGTGAATTAAGGCTAATATAATAACAGATTTTACGAAATAACGCTTTAGATTTTTGGTCATTTTTAGAGTTGCTAAGTTACTAAGATGCTAAGTTTTTATTTACAAAGTTTGAAAGATACTGAAATTTTGTTTTTTCACTATCAAAAAAATGTAAGAAAAATTAAAAAAAAAGACGCATTAATATGCGTCTTCAAAAAATCTTAGAACCTTAGTGTCTTAACATGTCAGGAACTTTATTTAGAAATATCAAATCCTTCTTTAACAATTTCGCTTTCAACCTTATCAATCAATTTATTGGTTTTACCAGTAAGTCTTTCTTTCTTCCAATCTCCTTTTGCATAAATAATTAACGTAATAAGAGCGGTTAAAACAGAAGCCGTTGGAAAGGCCCACCAAATTCCGATTTTACCCAAAGAAGTATTATGAGATAAAATATAAGCCAATGGAAATTGAATTACCCATTGCGAAACCAAAGTTAGAATCATAGGTAATTTTGTGTTTCCTACAGCGCGAAAAACTCCTGTCAAGCACAGTTGCAATCCTAAAAATCCCCAAGAGAGACAAGTAATTCTCAGTAACTCTGTTCCTCCTTTGATAACGGCTTGATCATTTGGAACAAAAAAAGCGATTAAATATGGTGCAAATATATACGCTATGATTCCGAGACCTGTCAATAATCCGAAACCTAGATAAGCTCCTAGTTTTGAAATTTCGGCAGCACGATCAACATTTCCAGCGCCAATATTTTGTCCAACAAGAGTAGCAATCGCCATAGATAAACCTAAAGCAGGAATTAAAATCAGCTGAATTAAGTTGGAGCCCGCACCATAAGATGCAACTGTTAAAGTTCCAAAACGAACAATTAAAAATGTAATGGCCATCATTCCCAACGCACGCATAGATTGTTCGATTGAAGATGGAAAACCAATTTCAAAAGCTCTTTTTATGTGTTTATAATCAGGTTTAAAATCTGAAATGCGAAGATGAATTCCGTGTTTTCCTCTAAACAAGATTGCAAATCCAATCATAATAGCCAAAAGCTGTGTAAATAAAGTAGCCAAAGCAGCGCCTTTAACGCCTAACGCTGGAATAAATTTCCATCCGTAAATAAACAGCGGGTCTAATGCAAAATTCAAAATAACCGTTCCTAAAACAATATAAACGGGCAACGTTACACGTCCCACTCCACGCATAATCGATTGGAAAATCATAAATCCAAAACTAAAAACCAGACCAACAAATGCTACACGCATAAATCCTAATGCATCCACATAAACTGTAGGCTCTACCTTTAACAGATATAAGAAATATGGACTCAGAATATATCCTATAATCGATAAGAAAATAGAAACGATAATTACCATTGACAAAGTCTGTGCCGCCACGTGATTAACCATTTTCTGGTTTCCTGCTCCAAAATATTGTGCAATTAAAATAGAGCCTGCAATCGCCAATCCGGTTCCTAAAGCAATGGTTAAAAATATTACGGGTGTGCTTATCGAAACCGCTGCAACAGCATCGCCACCTAAGCGTCCCACCCAAAAAGCATCAACTAACTGATACGCGGCTTGTAGCAAATTAGCAATCATAATCGGAATTGCTAATTTTAATAATGAAGAAAGGATTGGCCCTTCTAACAATTCATTTTTTTTCATTTATTCAAAATAATTATTTAAAAATCAGTTGATATATCAACTTTTAAAGTTCAAAAAAAATTAGAGCGTTTCTAACTTATCTGCATAAGACCTTACGGCATTTAATGCTTCTATTCTTTCTTTTGGCGAAAAAACAGACATTACCTCTTCTTCTGCTCTTTTCATCAGCAATCTGATGCTTTTTGCTAATGAAATCCCTTCATCGGTAAGACTCACGATATTTTTACGTTTATCTATTTTGTCTTTTACCACCTCAACCAAGTTCTTTTTCTCTAAGGCTGAAATACTTCTCAAAATAGACGATTTATCGCGCATTGTTTTGTCTGACAATTCTCTCTGCGAAAGGCTTTTATGATGCAAAATCATCAGTAATGGCAATTGCTCCAGCTGCAAGGTGATTCCCGCTTCTGTCATTAACGCATTAGTTCGTCTAAAAATTGCTCTTTTAATACGGTGAATCTGAAAGAAGAAACTATCTGATATTTCTTCTTTCCAAAAATTTGAAAAATTCTCTTTATCGGTATGTTTAATTTCCATGGGACAAAATTACAAAAAAGAGTGACATGTCAACTATTTTTTTCAAACAAATTCTTATTTCACTGACAACCAATAACTTCATGAAAATAATTCGATCTTAAAAACAAAAATGAACGATTATTTTTACTAACTTTAATTGTTAAATATTACCTAATAAAAACTTAAAAAACTACTCTAATGAAACAATTATTTATTTTTTTGGTAATGATGCTCCTTTGGATTCCGCTAAATGCTCAAACTGTTGCGGAAACCAGCAAAGACGAAGACTTAACAACAATTGTAAAAACTGAAAAAGATGATTTCCAAGATACATCTTTAGAAGATCTGCCGTGGCACAATAGAAAATTTAAAGTTTCTGCGGGTGGATTTTTTCCTGTAAATAATACTCAAGTTCAAGTTGAAGGCAATAACGGAAATATAGGAACTGAAATTGATCTTGAAAATGATTTGGGTTTTTCTAAGTCGACCGTATCATTTTTAGGAACATTTGACTGGCGTATATCCAAAAGATCCCGATTAGGTTTTGAATATTTTGTACTAGACAGAACTGCAACAAAAACGTTGCAAAGAGATATTAATTTCGGAGATCATACTTATCCAATTAACGGAAGTGTTCGTGGTACTTTTAATGTACAGATTGCTAGAATTGCTTATGGTTACGCTATTTTATCCAAACCAAAATATCAAGCTGGACTGTTAATTGGTGCACATGTTCTTTTTACAGATTTAGGCCTAAAATTAAATGCTAATACGCAAAGTGTAGAATATCGTGATAGCTTTAATTTTACTGCTCCGCTTCCAGATGTTGGAATATGGGGAGAATTTGTTCTCGGAAAACGCTGGGGTTTATATGCCAACGTAAATTATCTTGCCGTAAAAATTAATGATACTGATGGACGAATTATAAGCTATAATTTATCGGTTTTATATAACGTAGTAGATAACTTTAGTCTTACTGCTGGTTACACTGGTTTGAACTTTAGAATAGATACAATTCAAGAACGTTTAAACGGTTTCTTAAAATGGGGATATAACGGACCTACTATAACAGCGGTGTATACTTTTGGAAAACATGTTAAAGTTACTAGATAAAGGTTCTCTCTCAGAGACTAAGATGCTAAGGTTCTAAGTTTTTTTAACCGCAAAGAGCGCAAAGGATTACGCAAAGTTCGCAAAGTTTTTATACAAATCTTTGCGAACTTTATGTTTTTACAAAACCTCAATAAAAAAACCTTTACGAACTTTACGTAATCCTTTGCAGTAAAATTATGATCAAAGTCTCTCAAACCTAAAACCTGAAACAAAAAAATAAACCCGATAACTCTAAAGCTATCGGGTTTATTACCAAACTTAAACTTACTTAACTCAAAATAAAACTTTATAAACTTAGATTCTCAGAAGCTTAGAAACTCAGATTCTCA
The DNA here is from genome assembly GCF_002399805.1 of Flavobacterium sp. UBA4854. Taxonomy (NCBI): domain Bacteria; kingdom Pseudomonadati; phylum Bacteroidota; class Flavobacteriia; order Flavobacteriales; family Flavobacteriaceae; genus Flavobacterium; species Flavobacterium sp. UBA4854. The sequence continues at coordinate 18,667 of NZ_DHEI01000113.1, read as the reverse complement.
ACATCTTAGAATCTTAAAAAAACTATTTTTCGATTGGAGAGAATTTTACTGCTGTTCCTCCACCAGCTGCCAATTTGATATTTAAAACCGTTTTGCTGTTTACTTTTTGTTTAGAGATTGTAACTGGATACGGATTGGTTTTATAATTTGCTCCAGGCCCGTCTGCATAGATTTCTGCTTCGTATTCTTTGTCTTTATCTAAAAATGACAAAGCTACTTTTAAGTCTCTTGCATTTCTATTTGTGATTGATCCTAAGTACCAATTTTTCTCATCCCAATCTTTACGGGCAATTGTAGTGTATTCTCCAATTTTAGAATCCAAAACTTTAGTATCAGACCAAGTACATGGCACATCTTTTACGAATTGAAATTCTGGTTTGCCTTCATAGTTTTCAGGTAAATCTGAAGCCATTTGCAACGGACTGAAAATAATCACGTACAATGCCAATTGATTTGCCAAAGTAGTCTGCACTTTTGCTCCAGATGGAGTTTTGTAATCAAAATTGAAGTTTCCAGGCGTGTAATCAAATGGTCCAGAAAGCATTCTTGTAAATGGCAAAGTTGTTAAATGCTCTGGCGTATTTCCTCCGTCTACAGACCATGCATTATATTCTTGTCCGCGTCCGCCTTCTTGAGACATAAAGTTTGGATATGTACGCTGTAAACCCGTTCCTTTCATTGGTTCGTGGTTATCGATCATGATATGATATTTAGCCGCTGTTTCGATTACTTTTCTGTAATGACGAGCTCCATATTGGCTATCATGCCATTCTTTTTTATCCAAATACTTGTTTACGTAACCTGTTTTTACTGAGTTTACTCCCATTTTCTGATACAATTTAAATGCATCTTCCAGTTGGTTTTCGTAGTTTTTGGTTGCTCCAGCTGTTTCATGATGCCCTATTAAACGAACATTTTTCATCGCAGCATATTTGGTGATTTCTTCTAAATTAAAATCTGGATATGCTTTTACAAAACTAAATGCAGAACCATCTGCAGTCCAGTCTCCGTCCCAGCCTTCATTCCACCCTTCAACTAAAACTCCGTCAAAACCATTTTTCGCAGCAAAATCAATATATTCTTTTGTGTTTTTAGTTGTTGCTCCATGTTTTGGACCTTGTCCCCAAGTGTATTTTTCTAAATGCATTCCCCACCATATTCCAATATATTTTGATGGAGTAATCCAAGATAAATCTTCAATTTTTGATGGTTCGTTTAGATTTAGCATAATAGTTGAAGTTGCTACATCTCCAGGAGTTTTACCCACAACAATAGTTCTCCAAGGCGTTTTAAATGGTGTTTCTGCATATACTTTTACACCATCTGCCCAAGGCACTAAATCACTTTTATACTGTTTGTCTGTAGTTTTTAAAAGCGTCATTGAAGCAAAATCTGTCAGGTTGGCTTCGTGAATGGCCACATACAATTTGTCTTTAGTTTCAAAAGTTGCAGGCGTATTAATCGTATCTGTTTTACTCATTAATGTTTTACGATATTCACTTTCGTAATAACTATTTTCGCGGTGAACTGGAATCCACCAAACTTCGTTATTGTCTTTAAAAGTAAATTGCGTTACTTCATTAGAGATTTTAACTTTTCCTAAATGAGGCTGCTTTGGAAATTCATAACGAAATCCAACTCCATCATCAAAAACTCTGAATATAATATCAACTAAACGCTCCTCGCCTTTTGCTTCTTTTAAATGAACAATCAGTTCGTTATGATGATCTCTTACCTTTTTGAATTCTCCCCAAGGTTGTTCCCAAGTTTCATCTGCCGCTTTTTCTTCTGTAGAAACGACTTCAAAACCATCAGTCATTTTGGCCAAACCTTGAAACTCAAATCCCATAAGAGAAGGCTCAATAACCGATTTTCCGTTAGAAGAAAAACTATATTGAGGCTGTCCAGTAGGCGTTAATTCAAAAGTTAATTCAGAGATCTTTTCAGGAGAACTGATTTTATACGTTTTTTTAGTACTGCAGGCCATAACCAGCATTGATGCTAAAGCCACAAGACAGTATCTATATTTTCTGTTTTTCATTATTTAAATTGTATTAATTACAGCTCTATTTAATTTCGCTCATTACTTGTTTTGCTTTAGCAGGTTGCATAGAAACAAAATAATTAAAAGCTTGATCGAGTTTTTTCTGGGCCTCGACATTTCCTTTTTTCTGTACGCGTAAATCATACAATTTGCTGATATCTGGAAATGCACTTTCCGTGTTTTTTACTCCAGCGAAAGTTTTTATTTTTTCGACAAAAGAATAACCAAACTCAACCGTTGGTTCAATCATGGTTCCTTCTCCGAAATCATTCCATGTAATCAGCTGCAGGTAATTTACATTGGCATTTTTTGCCAAAGTCAAAGTTTCATCAAGTGTCGCTCCATTGTTATGTTCGATTGTCCATCCAATAGCAGCGCCGCCTCCACCTGCGGCATAAAAATCTTTAAAACCAGGATAGGCACTTCCCATTGCTACACCCAATTTTGGTTTTGTATTGGTATAAAAGTTTGTCAAATAACTGTTGTCTTTGTATACCCAAGCATATTCTCCAGAAGCATTTTCTCCTGCCAATGAAGAGTGATCCCAAAGTGTCAAGAAAGTTGGTTTTGCTGTTAAAGTATTAAAGACATTTGTCCATTCAGCTGGGGTCTTCAAAACAATTGGTCCAAAATTCATTAACAGCGGTTTACCATTAATCTTAATATAATTAGCGTCAGAAAAATAATTCTTTTCTACATATGCCAAATCTGTTTTTGCTGCACTGGTTACCGAAATTGCTTTTCCTGCATTTACAACATTTGTCAAGAATCGATCTTCGTATACAATGGCATATTCTAAACCAACTTTGTTGAGCATTTCAATTAACTGATCTGTGTTTTCTTTAATCATTCCGTAATCGTTTACATCGTAAGTACCATACCAATCAATGAGAATTCCGTCAATTCCTGAATATTTCATCATCAATAAATGATTTTCGATCACATTTTTATCGCCTGAGTGATAAGGTCCAATAAGCGGATAATAGTACGATGCAATTTCTCTTCGGCCGTTTGCCCCTACGTTGTTCGGATTTTTGTTTGCCATTGTCCAATGATATCCCCATTTTTTATCGGCACTGCTTTCGTTGGTTTCAAACCACGGCATGTAGTGCATATAAATTTTGGTGCTGTTGGTTTTCTCAATCGCAACAGGGTTTGTTTTTTCTGGTTCTACTGGTTTGTCTGAGCCTTTGTCATCGCTGCTGCAACCGGCAACCATCACAATACTCATCAAAACAAAAGCCAACGATGTGATATATCTTTTCATATTGATGTACTGTTTGTTATTTTTATATTTTGCCACAGATTAAAAGATTAAAAAGGATTTTATTGTGATTAATTTATTTCACGCAGATTTAAAAAGATTTAAGCAGATATGCGCAGATATTTTTTAACATTTAAAATCAAATCTGCTTTAATCTGCAAAATCTGCGTGAAACAAAATCTTTTTTTAATCCTCTAATTCGGTTTCTAATCTTTAGAATCTGTTACTAAAAAATTAAAAACATGTCAGCCTTCCACGACTAACCAACATGGAAGACTGACATTCTAGTAACCTAATTTGGATACCCAGGATTTTGTTTTAGATTTTTATTAGTAGTTAAAACGGTACTTGGAATTGGGAAAATTGCTCTGTATTTTTCCGTTGTGCCTTTTGACCACCATGGCTCGAAGAATGTTCCAAAACGGATGTTGTCTGTTCTTCTTCTTCCTTCAAATGTGAATTCTTTCAATAACTCTTGATCAATAAATTTAAGATCAATTGTTGCTGGCAATTCTTCACCTGCACGAGACGCAACTTGCTCTAAAAATGGTCTTGCTAAATCTGGCGAACCTAAACGCACGTAACATTCTGCTTGCATCATTAAGATTTCTGAATAGCGGATTAAAACAAAATCGTGATCACGTTCCCATTGTTCTCCTGCTTTCATTTCGTATTTATGCAAACGAACCCCTTCATTTTCTTTCGCATCTTCAAGACTTGTTAGGTTCTCTGTATAAGTAAGAGGTTCTCCATTGCTCATAATGATTACACTTCCTGTCGCAAGATTGATCTGATCGCCTTCTAGCATACATTTTTTTCTCTTATCTGTATCTGCAAAAGAAGAATAAACTCCAGGTTGTGCGCACATTCCGTTTGCACTCCAAGGATAATTGTTTGGAATTGCAGAAATAGCTAGATTTTGATTGTAATGGCAAGACATTGAGTTCATGTAGTTTCCTACTGTTCCTGCTTTTGAATCGTAAGGAATTGCAAAAATAATTTCTGGCGAAGTCTGATTTTCTGTTACGAAATTCGAAAAGAAATCTGGTGTTAAGCTGTATCCTGTAACTTTTTGGCACATATTAATACAATCTTGCCAACGTGGCTGACCAATAAACGCTTCTGAATTAAGATACAATCTAGCCAAAATAGAATAAGCAACATTTCTAGTCATTTTAGAATATACCACATTTGGATTTAAATGCGGAATAGCGTCTGTCAATTCTTTTTCAACAAAATCGTAAACTTCTTTTCTTGTTGAATTGGTTGGTAGAGATGTATCTTCAAAATTGGTTACAATTGGCACATTTCCGAACAAATCTAAAAGATTGTAATAGTAATACGCTCTAAGTGCTTTCAATTCTGCATAAATCGGTTCTTTTGATTTATCGCTAAGAGATGATTTATCGATTTGATAAATAATCGCATTGATTTTAGCAACTCCTGTATAATTGTAACGCCAAGCAGAAAGAATCATTCTATTGTCTGCTTTCCAAGTATGTTTTTGTGCGTCTTGGTATTGTCCTCCATCGTACCAGTTTGTACCTCTGGTCGGAATTGTAGCTTCGTCTGAAACTACTTCATTCAAAAAGAAAACATATTCGCAAGTTGGAAAATTATTTGAGATTGCATCGGAGAATCCTCTTAAAGAAGAATAAGCCCCACCTACCAGCGCATCAACTTCTTTGGTTGTATTTCCGAAATTTCCATCTTCTACCTGATCATACAGCTGCTCGTTCAAATCAGTACATGATACCGTAAAAAGCATGCTTAAAAGTATGGCTGCTGTTATTTTGATTTTCATTGTTAATATTTTATGGTTATCAATTCGCTTAGTTATTCAGCGTAAAATTTAATCCAACAGAAATAGTAGTTGGTCTAGGATAATTGTTGTATCTGTCAATTCCAGGAGCTGCCAAACCAGTTTTATCCATTACTCCAGTCTGATTGATTCCGTCTTGAGCATTTAAACCAATCTCTGGATCTACACCTTTGTAACCTGTTATTACAAATAAGTTTTCGCCCATTAAATACATTCTAAATTTAGATTTCTTGTACTTCAATGGTAAAGTATAACCAAAAGTCAATGTCTGAAGTCTGAAGAAAGAAGCATCTTCGATCCAGTAATCTGAATATTTTGGAGGCGAAGTAATTCCGCTGCTTAAGAAAGCATCTGGCACATTATAAGCCGGCAATCTAGTTGGATCGTTCAACATCATATTTGTCGCGTTTAAAGCTTTTTGTCCAAACATTCCGTATCCAGAAAATCCAAGATCAAAATTTCCATAAGTAAAATTCATTCCAATACCTAAAGTTAGATCTGGCTGAATATTTCCTAAATCTGTTTTATCAGCATCAACCAATGCACTTTCATCAACAACTTGTCCTGCCGCGTTATAATATTGAATTTTTCCGTTTGCATCTAAACCAGCATTTCTGAATCCCCAGAAGGTTCCAACAGGATATCCTTCAGCAATAATTTGAGAATATTGTCCAGACATACCTGCCAAACCATGAAGAGATCCGCTGTAGATAACATCTGTTTTATAAGTAGGGTTAGAAAGTTTTTCGATTTTCTGAACGTTATGTCCAAGAGTCAAATTTGCATTCCAATTAAATTTATCTCCTCTAATAATATCAGCATTCAAAGTTAACTCTACTCCTTTATTTGACATTTCACCAACGTTAGCCAACATTGTTCCAACTAAATATGGAGGTTGAGGCACTTCGTACGTGTATAGTAAATCCTTTGTCTTTTTAGAATAATATTCGAATGATCCAGTAATTCTATTGAAAAGTCCGAAATCAAAACCAACGTTAACTTGTTCTGTAGATTCCCATTTCAAATCAGGATTTGGATTTTGTTTTGGAGAATAAGCCAAACTCCAAGTTTTTGTAATAGGATCATAGTAACTGTCGCTTCCAACTCCTAAAATAGAAAGCGATTTATACTCTCCAATTCCATCTTGATTTCCTGTAACTCCGTAACCAACTCTTACTTTTAAATTGTCTAACCATCCTTTTGTAGAACTCATAAATTCTTCATTAGAAACTCTCCATGCTGCAGAAGCAGATGGGAAAGTTCCCCATTTATTATTTTCTCCAAAACGGCTAGATCCGTCGCGTCTTACTGTCGCAGTCAATAAATATTTACCATCGTAACCGTAGTTGGCACGAGCATAAAAAGACACTAAATTAGATTTTCCTTTGTATGAATACACATCACCTAAACGATAGTTAGAACCAGCACCTAAGTTATTATAACTGAAAGCATCTGTTACGAAACCACCTCTTTGTGCTCCAAAACCTTGATAAATGTTTTCAAGATAAGAATACCCTGCCAAAGCACCAATGTTGTGTTTGTCTATTACTTTGCTGTAATTTACATAAAGTTCACCTTGTGCATTTGTATATTCATCATAAGTTCTTTGTGCATAACCGCCTTCAGTCTGTCCTTCCATAACTGCATAAGATGGTTTGTAAGTACCTCCTTTTACTGCATTATGCTCTAACGAAATATTTGCTGTAGCAGTAAAGTCGTTTAAGAATTTTACATCTGTTTTAAAGTAACCCAAAAGTCTATGTCTTTCGTTATCAAAAGTTCTGTTTGTTAAAATCTCAACTGGATTTTGATAAAGGTTTGCTACTATTGAACTGAAATTTCCTTCTGAATCATAAACCGGAATTGTTGGGTTTAAGTTATAAGCTCTTTCAAAAATTCTGTAATCGATTGGGTGCCATTTGTCAATGTTTGCAAATAATCCCATATCAAATTTTACTTCTTTATTATCTCCAAGAAATTGGTAAGCACTAACATTTCCACTTAATCTTTCTAATCCAGATTTTTTAATAACTCCCTCGTTATTTAAGTAAGAAAGTGAAGTTCTAAAACCACTGTCTGCTTTACCAGAATTGATACTTAAAGTATGAGATTGAGAAATTGCTGTCTGCTCGATTGCTTTTTGCCAGTTTGTATTTCCACCGTAATCTACCGCATCTCCAATTTGATTCTGGCGTACATATCCTCTCCATTGATTTGCAGAAAGAAGATCTAAGTTATTACTCACATAGCCAACACCAGTTTGTCCGTTGTAAACAACAGAAACCCCTTTTGTTCCCGATTTTGTAGTAATCATAATTACCCCATTTGCTCCACGAGAACCGTAAATTGCAGTTGCCGAAGCATCTTTAAGAACGTCAATCGATTTAATGTCTGAAGGCTGAACCACGTTAATATCAACTCCTGCAATACCATCTACCACAATTAACGGACTGTTGCTTGCTGTTAGAGAAGTTCCTCCACGAAGGCGAATTGTAGAACCTGCAGCTGGGTCTCCAGAAGGACGTATAATACTTAATCCTGCTACTTTTCCTTGTAAAACTTGCTCTGTAGAACCAATAGTTCCTTTTAGTAATTCATCTGCACCAACGGTAGAAATCGCTCCTGTTAAATCTGCTTTTTTTACTTTTCCGTAACCTACAGAAACTACTTGTACTTCGGCCAATGTATACCCATCATTTTGCAGACGCACTTCAAGATTAGCACTATTTCCAGTAATCTGAATTTTTTGTGTTGTTGATCCGATGAACGAAACTTCGATTGCACCTCCTACGGCTACCTGAAGGTTAAATTTACCATCAAAATCTGTTGTTGTTCCGTTTTTTGTTCCTACTTCAATGATAGAAGCTCCTGGCAATACCGTACCAGTATTGTCATAAACGGTTCCTGAGATTTGCTTTTTCGTCTGCGCGAAAGTACTAGCAGAAAGAAAAAGCATAAAAATCATCAATACCGCTGCCTTAGCAGTCCACATTTGATGCAGGACGCTTTTTGTATTTTTACTATTCATTAGAATTGGTGTTTTAATTTAATAGTGATTATTTATCTAAAGTTTTTAGCGGAATCGTTGTATCCGAAATCGTTTTGTCTTTGTTGTCTTTTACCAAAACATGGATTTCGCTTAAACTTGGAACTCCATTTAATTCTGATACTAAATTGACAAAACCTTTAATTTCTGCAGTTCCTCCAGTAAACTCACCAGAAATTGTTTTTGGTCCAGCTGTAATCGTGTAGATCAATTTGTTTACACCTACCTCATTGTTTTTTCTTGACATTCCAAGAAAATCTTTTTGACTGATTTGTGATGGAAAGAAAGCAAAACTTGGTGGCGGTGGCGGAACAAATTCTCCTGCGTAAATAACCTGATCGCCAGAATTTGCTGTCCAATTCTCTGCTACCATCAGAAAGTTAATCTTTTCCATTACAAAATCATCTGGAGCATTAAAGTACTGCTTAGGAATAAAATCCATTTTATAAAAACCATTCCCTAAGTCTTTTAATTTTGTTTTTGCAGCAACATCTGGTTTTGCAGCTTCATACATTTGCTGAATAGCCCAGTCATTTAAACCACCATGCATATGTACACTTGGAGTGCCCGCAAATGCTGGATTAAGATTTGCATTAAACAAAATACTTACCGGTTTATCGATTAATGGTTTTGTTGGATATGATCTAAATAATTCACCTGAAGTGTAAAAAGAAGAAAAATCAACATACGCCATATTTGCAACATCACTTTGCTTAGATCCGTTTTTGTTTTTTAAACGAAACCAAAATCCATCACTCGCAGCAATTTGTTCTGGAGTTTTAGAAAAATAAAGTGTTGGAGTTAGCGTAAAACTCCAGATTTTATTTCCCTCGTATTTCAGTTTTGCAAAATCAGACGAGTTTTCCCAGTGTCCAGCATCTGGTTCAGATGGAGACCAAATCCAGATATATAAATCTTCTGTTTCAGCAAATGTCGATGCCGACATATCAAAATACCAAGTAACTTGTTCATCATATTTGTAAACAGCAGGATACGATGACATTGCCCCAACAGCTCCAGCAGCTTCTTGTGCCTGAATAAAATTAGGAGCCATCAACAAGGCAAGTAAAATTGTATATATAAACTTTTTCATATTACTTTTTAATTAATAGCATTTAATTTAAACACATAAGACAAGAAATCTACACCACCAGAAGAACGTACCAATTGAATCTGCATTTCTCTGGTTTTACCTGGAACCGAAACTAATCTAAGTTCATCTATTTTCTGCGTTTTCTGTGCATCGCTGTACAGATAGATTTTTGTTCCAACACCAGTGATAGACGATTGAAATTCTGAGCTAAGTGCCCAATATCCCTTAGGAGCAAATAACGGAGGGACATCTCCTGTTACTTCATAACTTGTTGGATTGTTCTTTTCATCTACGTTAAATTTGATTTTAAAATCTTCGTAGTTAAAATAAGTACTCAAGTTTTCTTCGTTTGGCTGAATATTATTTGCTTTCGCAACTTCATCAACCATTTTCAGATTTGTTAATCCCCAATTCCCGTTTACTTTTTCATAAAGAGTAATTGGTGCTACATAGCTTCCGTCATCTGTGTTATCGCATCCGATTGCAAAAAAACACATCATAAAAGCTAGCCAATAAAGACTTTTACATTTCATAAATTTTTGGTTTTTGTTAGTTTGTTATCCCCTTCAAAAGGATACAGCGAAACTAGACGTTAAATAAATCCTAAAAAAAAAATCTGATAAAAATCAAGATGAAATTCAAACAACAAAAAACATAACTAATTAATAATCAGTATTTTAAATTTTTACTAACAAGTAAAAAATCAAGATGCTGTTTAGATGAAAATCGGCTATTTTTTAATGGTAAAAATGACAATATGTAAAATAATCATGATATTTTTTTCACTATGCATATATATAACTAGTTTTTATTGTATAATTGCAAATAAATTACCTGTTTTTAACATTTACAGCTTATTTTCACCCAGAAAATCCCCTTTCAAAGCTATCTTATTAAACAATTTACAAGATTCTAAAAAAACAGGTTTAGCTTAATCTCAAACTTATTCTTAATTTTAAATCGAATTAACTAACTATATCAATCAACCAATCTTTTCCCTAAACCAAAACAAAATCATGCGAAGAATATTGATGCTACTTTTCTTCTTAGGAGGTTTTTCTCTTGCTGCGAAAGAGAACAATCCTTATTTAGAAGAATTAGATCAGGTTCTCTTGAAAAAAGACATTTACCTGAAACAGAAATATCGAAAAATAGAAGCTTTAAAGAAAAGCGTATCTAAATTTACTCTTAGTCAAAACAACGAAGAGCTTTATAATTGCTACATGTCATTGTTTGATGAATACAAATCTTTTAAGTACGACTCTGCATATTATTATTTAGAGCAGTCCAAAATCAAGGCTAAGATTCTAAAAGATCCAAAGTTTTTATCTAAAAGCCGAATCAAAGAAGGCTTTGTGCTTTTGTCTTCTGGGCTTTTTAAAGAAGCAATTGACACGCTAAATGTTATAGACGATACCAAACTGGATCAAAGAAATAAATTTGAATATTATAACATAAAAGCTCGTGCTTACTACGATTTAGCCGATTATAACCGTGATCAGCGCTTTAATATTCATTATGTACAGCAAGGAAATCATTTCTTAAAGAAAGCTTTAGAATTAATCGGAACCAATACGAACGAATATTGGGCCGCCGAAAGTCTAAAACGCTTAAAACAACAAGATTGGCGCGGTGCCGAATTCGCTTTCAGTTATTGGATTAACAACTACAATCTTCCGCCAGATTATTACGGAATTGCGACTTCGAGTCTTGGATATATTTATTCTGAACGGGGTTATACCAAAAAAGCCATTCAATATTTGGCTCTTGCCGCCATTGCCGATGTTAAAAATGCGACGAAAGAAACCGTTGCGCTCCGAAATTTAGCCAATGAACTTTTTAAAATGGGGTATTTGGATAAAGCAAACGAGTACATCAATATTGCAATGGATGATGCTACGTTCTATAATGCAAGACACCGAAAAATTGAGATTTCGTCGATTTTACCTATTATCGAAAAAGCGCAATTAAATAATGTAAAAGACAAAAATGATAAACTAGAGAAGATTATTATTCTCTTGACGATCTTAACGGTTATCATTTTCGTTTTCCTTGGCATCATTTTCAAACAATTAAAAGAAAAGAATAAAGCCAGAAAAATTATGGCCGATTCGTACTTGCAGTTGCAGGAAATGAATGTGAGTTTGAGCGAAGCCAATGCTATCAAAGAAGAATATATTACCTATTTTATTAAAGCAACATCAGCCTTTATTAATAAAATAGACCATATACAGAAAAGTACGCTGCATAAAATCATCACTAAAAAAACAGATGAAGTTATTGCGAGTTTAAAGCGTTATAATGTAAAAGAAGAACGCGAGAATCTGTTTCATCAGTTTGATGAAATTTTCTTGAAATTGTTCCCAACATTCGTAACAGATTTTAATAAATTATTCCCAAACGATCATAAATGCATTGTCAAAAAAGGCGAACTTTTAAATACCGAATTGCGAATTTTTGCTTTATACAGATTAGGAATCCAAGACAGCAACCAAATGGCAGAATTCTTAGAACTTTCTGTAGCTACAATTTATACCTACAAAACCAGAATTAAAAGCAAATCTGATTTTAAAGATACTTTTGAGCAGAAAATTATGGAGATAAAGACAATCTAAGTTGCTGAGATACTAAGGTTCTAAGATGCTAAGGTTCTAAGATGCTAAGTTTTTTTGTTGCGTGCAAACGATAACTAGTATTAAAGCTCCGGAGGAACGGCATATTTAAAGAATGCAATTCAAACGTCCATCAAAAAAGCCCCATCGGGGTAACATATATATTTATGTCACCCCGATGGGGCTTTTTTACATCTGCAAATATCTTTTCTATAAATATTTCGTCCCTCTCGGACTATCTTATTCTGTTGTTTCTAACTGCAAAATGGTATTCTGATAAATCGTACTTAATGAAAACAGTTGCTCTGCAAAAATCATTACAGCAATCGGAACAAAGAAAAATGCGATTAAATCTTCTTCATATAGAAAATAAGTTGAGATCAAGGCGAGACGAGCATATTCTAGATAATAAATCCATTTTCGCTGTTCTAGCAGAGCGCCACAGTTTATTAAAGTTATAATGACCAGCGAAAGCACAAATATTTTATCGTAGCTTTCTAAATAATCGAAATAATAAGTGAAAATGGTTAAAATAAACGTACAAAACGCTAATTGAATATAAAGGTAATTCTTAAACCGAAGTCGTTGGTTTGGAACTGTTTTATCCTGAAGAAAACGCTTTTCTAAAGTTGGACGAATATCTTGATCCATATCAGCTGGACTACCAAAAACGGCATTCCATCTAGCTTTAAATCCGTTCGAGCGTTTCCATAATTCGTAGATTTCGAAGTAATAATGAAAATGCTGCCACAAGAAACTATAGCTTTTTAACGGATGCGTCAAACCGTATTTTGGTTTTTCTTCTTCGGTTTGAAAAGTTCCAAAAAGGCGATCCCAAAAAGTGAACATATCGCCGTAATTTTTATCTAAATATTTCTCGTCAGAAGCATGGTGGACTCCATGAACAGAAGGTGTTACAAAAACATATTCTAGCCATTTTATTTTGCCAATAAGTTGTGTATGGGTAAAGAAAGAATAAGCACCGTGAACAATCAACATTGTAATGACCATACTAGGATGAAAACCAATTAAGGGCAAAACACACCAAAATCCCGTTCGAATTATAGCTTGAAATGTAGTAATTCTAGCTGCAGCAGTAAAATTAAATTCTTCGCTATGATGATGCACAATATGCGCAGCCCAGAAAAAATTGACTTCGTGTCCTAATCGATGGTACCAATACCAGACAAAATCGGTAGCGAGAATTAATGCAAACCAAACTAAAGCATTACTCGGAATCTCAAATATTCTATAATCGTCATAAATCAAATAATACAATTGGTAAAAACTCGCTGCAACAAATAAATTAATCAAACGCTCTGCAATTCCGATGGAAATATTGGAAACAGAACTTTCATAATTAAAAATTTCAGGCTTTTTTCTGCGTTGAGCAAGCTTATATTCCAAAAACAGAAAAAGAAAAAAGGCCGGCATGGCAAATGCTAGAAAATTGATGTTTTTCATTTTGTATGATACTTTTCGATTCTAAAAATTATAATTACTAGTTCAAACGAAAAAGACACTTCCATCAATTACGTTTTTTTAGCAGACAAAAAACGTAATCAACGAAAATGATCTTTTACGAACTAAACCTGATTTTAATTCTGCTTAAATAAAGGAGCTTCCAGCGCCACTTCTTTAACCGACTGTGTTTCGGCCACTTTTTTCAAAGCAATAATATAAGCAGCAATACGAGGCGTTACATTGTGTTTTACTGCAACTCTAAAAACAGTTTCAAAACCTTTCTCTAAAATATCTTCCAGACGTTTGTTAATCTGGTGAATTCTCCAAGACTCCAAAAGCGAATTCTGAAGCCATTCGAAATAAGAAACGGTAACACCACCGGCATTGGCTAAAATATCAGGAACAACTAATATATTTTTATCATGTAAAATTTGATCTGCATCTGAAGCAACTGGACCATTTGCGCCTTCAACGATAATTCT
>NZ_DHEI01000113.1:2675-4676 GCF_002399805.1 Flavobacterium sp. UBA4854 | reverse complement strand
GGAATCAAAACATCAACATCTAAAAGCAATAAATCTTCATGTTTAATCGCTATCGAATTAGGATATCCTTTTATGGTTTTGTTATTCAGATTATAATACAAGATCAATTCTGGAATATTAATTCCGTTCGGATTGTAAAATGCTTCCGAAACATCACTTACGGCTACAATCTTCACTCCTTTTTCGTGCAGAAATAATGCAGAATGCAATCCAACATTTCCAAATCCTTGAATCGCTGCCGTAGCTCTTGCGGGTCTGATTTTTAGTTTTTGAAGCGCCAAAAGCGTAATAATGCTTACTCCTCTTCCTGTAGCTTCTACTCTGCCTAAAGATCCGCCAGAATGAAGATGTTTTCCTGTTACTACCGCATGAATAGGTCTTCCGTGCAATAATGAAAATTCATCCATTAACCACCCCATTTCATCTGGGCCAGTTCCCATATCTGGCGCGGGAACATCCTTTTCTGGCCCAAAAATATCCGATAATGTTTTGGTGTACGCTCTTGTGATTTTTTCTAATTCTGTTTTAGAATGGTTTCTCGGATCGCAAATAATGCCGCCTTTAGCACCACCAAAGGGAATTCCAGTTACAGCAGATTTACAGCGGTATCATAACGAATTCCGCCTTTTGAAGGTCCTAAAGCCGTGTTGTGAATTACGCGGTATCCTTCAAAGTTCTGAACGTTTCCATTATCTAAAACAATAGAAAAATTTACAGTGATTTGTTTTTCTGGGCGCTGCAATTTTTGTTTGATAGAATCATCTAACTTCAAAATATCTGCAGCGATATTAAAGCGATCAATCATAGATTGAAACGGATTATGTTTTATAATTTCTGAGCTCATAATATATAGTTTTTAGGTTTGGGTTATCTTTTTATATCTATTGAAAATCTTTTTCGATAAAAGTTCATTTACCTTTTATCTGATAAACTGATACAACACGGAATCTTTATCAAGCAACGGCGCATCAAAATTTTCATATTTCTATTGGTTCTCATATCTAGATTTTTTAACGATTCAAAAAAAGCCTTTCATGGTGCAATGAAAGGCTAAAAAAAAAAATAACTAACAAGTACTTTCTCTATTAACGCCATTTCAAAACGTGATTCATCATACAGCACATCGCAAAGCTGCATGAAAAAGACGTTATTATATTTTGGCTATAGTTTTTCATTGTTGAGACAAAGCTACAAAAATATATTTATAAATTCTATAGAATTAGTAGAGTTAATTTAAAAGAATTTTAATTTACTTACAAAAACAACTGTAAATTAAAGGTTTATGAACTAAAAAAAATTACTGTAATTGTGATAAAAATATGAAAACAACTGCTATAAGAGCCAATAACAAACCTAAAATATTAATTTTTGAGAGTTTCTCTTTAAAGAAAAATGCTCCGATAAGAGTTCCTAAAATAATTACGCCCATATTCATTCCTGCAAAGACCGTTGACGGATTTTCTGCAAATGCTTTATGAGCTTTTAAATAGAATAATATATTTCCGAAGTTGAAAACGCCGACCAATATTCCAAAAGGAATGCTTTTTAAAACAAATTTTTCTTTTGCTATAAAGAACTTGTAAATCACTATAAGAATAGAAACAGCAAAAGCAATTAGAAAGACAAAAAACAAAGATGTTGTGTAAGGGACAACTGTATATAAAGCTATTTTCTTAAAAAGAATATCGATAACTCCAAAACCAAATAAAACTGTTGCTGGATAAATCCATTTGTTTTCTGCGTTGTCTGATGGCTTTTTTAAGATGAATAAAAGTGCAGCAAAACCAACTAGAACTCCTACAACTTTATAAGTATTAAATCCTTCATTAAACAAGAGCCAAGCTGCCAGAATAGGAATAAATAACGACAATCTTTGCGCTGCATCTGTCTTTGCAATTCCCATATACTTTATAGAAAGTGCTAAAAACAGAAATAAAATCGGAAGTAAAATTCCAACAGAAGTGTAGATTTCTAATGGCGCATTATTGTCTAATGCATTTA
>NZ_DHEI01000113.1:0-2497 GCF_002399805.1 Flavobacterium sp. UBA4854 | reverse complement strand
GAAATAATTTGTGATGGATTAGCATTATATTTTCTAGAAATTTTGAATATAACACCTACAATAACACTGCAAAGAATACTTAATATAAGAAATAACATAAATTTATTTTTGGATTGTAAAAGTAGCTATTGTAAAATAAAAAAGTCCAGCCGGTTTTAAAAAACCAGCTAGACCAGATTATATTTTAAAATTATGTTTTTAAAATTTACTAATATAACTTCCGTAAATATCTCTAAACTGACTTCCTTTTGCAAAACGGTCTTTACTCAGTTTCTTATATTCTACCAATCCCCAAAGAATAAATTCTTTCATAAAATAAACATCTTCTTTTGCCAATTGAGGTTGGTGTTTTTTTAATAAGTCATCTAATGGCGTTACTTCATCTAAAATACTTTTGTATTCTTTGTCTGAAGCATCATCCAATAATTCGAAACCGCTTTCGGCGAAAAACCATTCTACCACATCAGAGTATGGCGTTTTTTCGTCTGGTTTTTCCAATTTTTCGATTTTAGGAAAATATTCAGGGAATAAAGTTCTAATCGCAGAACCAATTAAGCTTTCGGCCACAACATCGGCTCCCTCCTGCTCTCCTTCATAAACCAATTCTACTTTACCTGTAATTGCTGGAATGATTCCCACAAAGTCCGATAAACGTAATGTCGTTTTATCAGCACCCGAAATCAAAGCGCGACGCTCGGCTGTACTAATTAAATTTTCGAAAGCTGTAATGCTCATTCTTGCACTTACACCACTTTTATTATCGATGTATTCGCTTTCACGAGCTTCAAAACTAATTTGTTCTAAAATATCTCTCGCTAAACTCGGAACATATACAACATCAGTCTGATTTTGATCTAATTTAGACTCTTGCTCAGTAATTGTTCGTGCAATCTCGATACTTTCCGGATAATGCGTTAGAATTTGTGAACCAATTCTATCTTTTAAAGGTGTTACAATACTTCCTCTGTTGGTATAATCTTCTGGATTTGCAGTAAAAACAAATTGCATATCTAAAGGCATTCTCAATTTGAAACCTCTAATCTGAATATCTCCTTCTTGCAATATATTGAATAACGCTACTTGAATTCTCGCCTGTAAATCGGGTAATTCGTTGATTACAAAAATACAGCGATTTGCTCTTGGAATCATTCCGAAGTGTATTACGCGATCGTCTGCATATGACAATTTTAAATTTGCAGCTTTAATTGGATCAACATCACCAATTAAATCGGCAACCGTTACGTCTGGAGTTGCGAGTTTTTCGAAGAAACGTTCACTTCTGTGCAACCACGATATTGGAGTTTCATCTCCTTTCTCAGCAATTAAATCTTTTGCAAAACGAGAAATTGGATTTAACGGATCGTCGTTAATTTCTGAACCTTCCACAAACGGAATATATTCGTCTAATAACTCCACCATTTTACGAGCTAAACGCGTTTTTGCCTGACCACGAAGTCCTAGTAAATTAATATTATGACGAGATAAAATTGCGCGCTCCAGTTCTGGAATTACGGTATTCTCAAATCCATGAACACCTTCAAAAACAGGTTTCCCCGATTTGATTTTTTCACGAAGATTATTTCGCAATTCATCCTTTATGCTTGTAGTTTTATATCCAGCGGCTTTTAATTGACTTAATGTCTTTATAGTATTTATTTCCATTGTGTTGAAATATAGATTTTGTTATTTATTTTTTATGACACTGCATCGTGTCATTTCTTTGTGTAGACGCACTACAGTGCGTCTCTACGATTACGTTGCGTTTAGAAGCCTTTGTCCCTTTGTTCCTCAGAACCTCTGCACCTTATTTAATCCTCTTCTTCCTATTCGCTTCGTAATCTTCAAAAATCATTTCACCAAGGCCTTTTATTCCGGTATAAAATGCTTTTCCTTGATTAGCTTCTGTAAACTGATTTACGAAACGCTGTAAATACGGATCTCTAGCAATCATAAAAGTCGTAATCGGAATATGGAGTTTTCTCGCCTGTTGCGCCTGAGTGTAGCATTTATCGACAATATATTCATCCAAACCATTACTATTCATATAATAAGAACCATCTCGCTCACGAACACAGCTTGGTTTTCCGTCGGTAATCATAAAAATCTGTTTGTTGGTATTACGCTTTCTGCGTAGAATATCCATCGCCAATTGCAAACCAGCAACCGTATTAGTATGATAAGGACCAACTTGCAAATACGGTAAATCTTTAATCGGAATTGTCCAGGCATCATTACCAAAGACCAATATATCTAACGTATCTTTTGGGTATCTTGTTGTAATTAATTCTGCCAACGCCATAGCCACTTTTTTTGCAGGAGTTATTCGGTCTTCGCCATACAAAATCATACTATGACTGATATCGATCATCAAAACCGTACTCATTTGCGCTTTGTATTGGGCATCTTCTACGATCAAATCATTTTCAGTTAGCATAAAACTTTCGACACCGTTATTAACTTGAGCATTTCGCAGACTTTCGGTTAAAGAAATTCTTTC
>NZ_DHEI01000078.1:7181-8170 GCF_002399805.1 Flavobacterium sp. UBA4854 | reverse complement strand
CAGCCTTTTGATGTTGGAACAGATAACATGGGGTCTGGCGCGCAAACGAGTTATGTTATAAAATCGGCTTATGCAAAAAACACTTTGAACTCGTATGCAGTACGTTTAAACTACGCATTTAAAGATAAATACTTGATTACAGCTTCTACTAGATGGGATGGTTCTTCTGTTTTATCTGAAGGCAATAAATGGGAAAGTTTTCCGTCATTGGCTTTAGGTTGGAAACTTAGCAAAGAATCATTTTTAGAAAATAGTGCTGTTGTTTCAGACTTAAAATTACGTGCGAGTATTGGTTATACAGGAAACGATAACGTAGCAGCTTATACTTCTCAAGCGCTTTTAAACCAACAGACATTTTATGCACAAGGCTCAAATGTAGTTCCAGGATGGCAGTCAGAGAATTTGGCAAACCCAAATTTAACTTGGGAGAAAACAAGAGAATATAACTTAGGTGTAGATTTCGGATTCTTAAAAAATAGAATTACCGGTACTGTCGATGTGTATGACAGATTATCAGACAATTTAATTTACAAACAGCAATTGCCAGCAGAGTCAGGCTGGAAAAATACATTTGCAAATGTTGGGTCTGTTAGTAATAAAGGTATAGAAGCTTTATTGACAACAAAGAACATTAAATCTGGAAAAGTAACGTGGGAAACGACTTTTACATTTACTAAAAACGTAAATAAATTAGAGTCAATTTACAATCAGGATAAAGTAAGCGATATTGGAAACAAATTAATACTTGGCGCGCCATTAAACCCAAATTACAATTATGTTTATGATGGAGTTTGGCAAGAAAGTGAAGCAGTTCAGGCAGCATCTTACGGAATGGCTCCTGGTCAGGCAAGACCAAAAGATTTAAATGGCGATGGTAAGTTTAATCAAGATGATAGAACGGTAATCGGAAATCCAAATCCAGAATGGCAAGGAAGTTTTTATTCTAAATTAGTTGTTGGCCAATTTGATTTTAATTTTTCTGTCTTAAC
>NZ_DHEI01000078.1:0-6987 GCF_002399805.1 Flavobacterium sp. UBA4854 | reverse complement strand
GACCGTGGACGTCAGAAATTAGCAATGGATTACTTTATTCCAACTAATGGTGCAGGTATAGAAGCCAATGCAAATACTACAAACCCAAGACCTGGACCAGTTGCCACAGGTGCAGGTGCCTATTGGACATCTTTATTTGGATACTATAGAGACGTGTCTTACGTGAAAATCAAAAATATATCTTTAGGTTACACTTTAGATTCTGAATTATTGAAAAAACTAAAAATCTCTAATTTCAGAATTTATGTGAATGTTTTAGATCCGTTTGTGTTTACAAAATTCGATGGTTATGATCCAGAATGGGCAGCTTCTCCTTTTGGAGTAAACCGTCCGGCAGCAGTAACTACACAATTAGGATTAAGTGTTAAATTTTAATAAAGATATTCAAATGAAAAAAATACTAGTAATAATAGGAATAATTGCTGCAGCTGTAAGCTCTTGCAGTAATTATATTGAAGAAGATAGCCGTTCTTATGTACCGGCAGATGCGACATACAAAACAGCCTCAGGATTTCAATTATTGGTCAATACAAATTATGCTTGGCTGAAAGGAATTTATGGCGGAAACCCATGGCTTTTTGAAGCAGGAACAGATATGTACGCTGAAGGACGAACTCCAGAACCAGCAGGATTGAGCCAGTATACACTGCTAATACCTTCTTCAGACAATGTAGCAGATTTGTATAATTCTTGTTATCAGCAAATTCAAGCAGTAAACAAGACCGTATATTATTCTACAGTTACAGAACAAACTGCAAATATAAATACACTTGTTGGAGAAGCACGTTTTTTAAGAGCAAATGCTTATTTCTTATTAGTGCAAACTTATGGCGGTGTTCCAATTGTTTTAGATAACATAACAACTCCAGTTTTATCTTTTACCAGAAACACAGCAGAAGAAGTATATACACAAATTATTGCAGATTTAGATTTTGCTTTGGCCAATGTAGGAACAGCTGCTTACAGTGCGTCTGGAAAAGTAAACAAAAGAGCAGTAAACGATTTATTGGCAAAAGTGTACTTAACAAGAGGATATGAAACTTTTGGTAAAGCCGATGATTTTTCAAAAGCGGCTGCTTATGCCGATGCTGCAATTGCAGGACAAGCCCTAAATATTCCATTTAATCAATTATTTGTTACAACAGCAACAGGTGATAACGATTTGAATGCTGAAACTATTTTTTCAGTACAGTACGATAAGGCTTCAACAAGTACAGATCCTACAAAATTGGGTAACAACCAGTTTTACTATTTCAGTTCTTATTTAGGAGGAGCAGAAACAGGAGCGCCTTTAAGAAGTTATAATTTGTGTCCAACAGATTATGCTTTAGGTTTATACGAAAAAGGTGATGCAAGATGGAATGCTACTTTTATGACTGAAATTGTAGAAGGACCAGAAACAACAAACGGAGTTACAAAGACAATTTTATATTATCCGTACTACAGAAGTTCAAATCCAGCCTCATTAAAAGTAAGACATTTTTATGAGCCAAAATGGTTTACCGCAGCAGATAAAGCAGATTGGATGACTGCTAATGCTTCTAGATTATCTGCGACATTTGTATACCACCCTTGGGGAGAATATTCGGCAGCACATACTTTAATTAAAAACCTGGATTGTTATACTATTCCGGTTAAGAAATTTGATGATGCAAATCCGACAACTCCTTCAAGTACAGGACCAGTAAGCACAAGAGATATTATTGTTTCGAGACTTGGAGAAACTTATTTAATTGCCGCAGAAGCTTATTTAAAAGCAGGAAATCCAGGAACAGGATTAGACCGTTTAAATGAAGTAAGAAGAAGAGCAGGAGTTGCCAATGCAACTTTAGCTCAATTTAATATTGATTATATCTTAGATGAAAGAGGAAGAGAACTGTTAGGAGAATACAAACGCTGGTTCGATTTAAAACGTACAGGAACATTGGTAGCAAGAGCTTCGGCTCATAATTATAAAATAAAAGAAGCAAATTTTGTTGGTGTTGATGGAAAGCTTAAAATTTTAAGACCAATACCACAAACAGTTTTGGATTTAAACCAAAATAAAGATTTTCCTCAAAATCCTGGTTATTAGTAATTTGTTAGTTTTTTGAGAACTATGTTTTTTGAAGTAGTTAAAAAGGAGTTTGACTATAGGTCGAACTCCTTTCTTAACTAAAGAATTAAAGAAAAAATGAAAAAAGTAAAATTAATAATAGTATTGTTTTTGAATGTGTTTGTAATGCAAAGCCAGCAGTACAAAGTAGATACGTCGTACACTATTAAAAGCACTTTTACTAAATTAATAAAGAAATATCCGTTTATTACAATTCCAGAAATAAAAGCAAATCCAGAGGTTAAAGAAACATTTGATTTAGTTTACAATAAAGAACAAAATCGTGTTTTGCACTTTGATGCTTTCATCAATACAAAAAAGAAAAAAAATCCAGCAGTGATTATGATTCATGGCGGAGGTTGGAGATCGGGAAATAAAAATCAAATGCAGTTTATAGGAAAAGAAATTGCTGCAAAAGGTTATTCTTGTTTTGCAATTGAATACAGATTGTCATTAGAAGCAAAATATCCAGAAGGAGTTATTGATGTCAAGAACGCTATAAAATTTATAAAAGGCAATGCGGTGAAATTTAATGTAGATCCAAACAAAATTGCGGTTTTGGGCTGTTCTTCGGGAGGGCAAATGGCAGCTTTGATTGGTACAACAAACAATAATCCGCTTTTTGAAGATAAAGAATTTAAAAGCCGTTCTTCTTCAAAAGTTCATGCCATCATAGATCTAGATGGAGTTTTAGCATTCAAGCATCCAGAATCGTCAGAAGGAGATATGGCAGCATTTTGGTTAGGCGGAAAATCAGACGAAATGCCAGAAAACTGGAAAAACGCTTCGGCGTTGAGCCATACAGATCAAAATACGCCACCAGTATTATACATCTGTAGCAGTATTCCGAGATTTCATGCAGGAAGAGACGATATGATTAAGATCTTGAACAGCTATAAAATCTACAATGAAGTACAAACCATTCCAGATTCTCCACACTCATTTTGGTTTTACGATCCTTGGTTTACACAAACAATCTCGTACAGCGTGCAATTTTTAGATAAAATTTTTAAATAACTTAGATAAACTATTAGAAACCGCTAAATAAAAAGTAAAATTTATTTTTATGTGTAAATCTCTTTCAACAAAGATTAATCTAAAAAAAACAGTATTTGTTTTATTGATGCTTTTTGGTTTTAAAACTATTGGGCAGACTCCAAATGATGGAGAAGCAAAAGTTATTCCTTATGATTTAAAATGGTCAGAAAGAACAGCTCTTTCAATTTTAAATAAGTATCCGCAAGCATGGCAGCTTGACGGAAATGAAAAACCTAAATGGGATTATAAAATGGGATTTGTATTGTCTGGTTTTGAAAAACTGTATCAAAAAACAAACGATAAAAAATACTTAAACTACATAAAAGAGTATGTAGACGGAATGATTGATAGTACTGGAAACATTAAGAAATATGATATTAAAGAATACAATATTGATTGTTTGAATCCGGGAAAACTGCTGTTTAATTTGTATGGCATAACAAAAGATTCTCGCTATTTGAATATTATTGGACAACTCCGAAATCAGTTAGAAAGTCAGCCAAGAACGGCAAGCGGAGGATTTTGGCACAAGCAGATTTATCCAAATCAAATGTGGATTGACGGTTTGTATATGGCAGAACCTTTTTATGCACAGTTTACTGTTAAATACGAAAAAGGAAAAAGTCTAGATGACATTGCTAAACAATTTGAATTGGTGCAAAATCATATTGTAGATAAAAAAACAGGTTTGGTATATCAAGCTTGGGATGAAAGTAAAGAGATTGCGTGGGCAGATAAACAAACAGGAACTTCACCGACAATTTGGGGTAGAGGAATTGGATGGTATATGGTTGCTTTGGTTGAAACGTTAGATTATTTTCCAAAATCACATCCAAAATATAAAGTTTTGGTAAGCTACTTGAATCAGATGGCAAAAAATGTGAATCAATATAAAAGCGAAAATGGACTTTGGTATCAAGTTGCTGACAAGCCAGAATTGTACGGAAATTACGTAGAACCATCAGCGTCTGGAATGATCATTTATGCTTTTGCAAAAGGAGCCAATAAAGGTTATTTATCCTCAAGCTATAAATCAACAGCAAAAAAATCATTTGACAGTTTTGTAAAAGAATTTGTGAAAGTAGATAAAAAAGGAGAAGTAAATATATTGAATGTTTCATCAAATGTAGGTTTGGGCGGAAAACCATTTCGTGATGGAACAAACACGTATTATCTTATTTCCAAAACAAAAGAAAACGGTGCAATAGGCCTTGGAGCATTTTTATTAGCCGCAATTGAATTAGAAAAATAGTAGAATTTAAATATATTTTGAAATGAAAAAGAGTAGAAAGCAAAGTTATTTTATGTCGATCTTGATGGCTTGTTTTATGACCATTACAAGTTGTAAAGTAACATCGCAAGAGCCAGCAAAAACAGATATTGTAATAGGAAAGAAGCTGAAATGGTCTGATAAAATGGCCTTAACATTAATGAAACGCCATCCAGAATCCTATATGCTAGACGATGCTAAAAAACCAAAGTGGGATTATGTTCACGCTTTAGTTTTGCATTCAATAGAAGAATTATACAAAAAAAATCCAGATCCTAGATATAAAGCTTATGTTAGAGGTTATGTAGATATTTTGGTTCAAGCTGATGGAAGCATTAATACTTACGAATTCGACAAATATAATATTGATTTAGTACTGCCTGGACGCTTGCTTTTTGATGTTTATGCAACTTCAAAAGAAGATAAATATTTAAAAGCATTGCAATTAATACGTAAACAGCTTTCAGAACAGCCAAGAACACAAAGTGGCGGATTCTGGCACAAGCAAATCTATCCAAATCAAATGTGGTTGGATGGCTTGTATATGGGAGAGCCTTTTTATGCTGAATACACCGCTAAATTTGAAAACGGAAAAAGCTTTGATGATATCGCAAAACAATTTGAAGTAATTCAATTAAAAGCAACAGATCCAAAAACAGGATTATTGTACCACGGATGGGACGAGAGCAAACAAATGCCATGGGCTAATAAAGAAACAGGAAACTCTCCAAACTTCTGGTCTAGATCTTTAGGTTGGTACGTAATGGCTTTGGTTGATGTTTTAGATTACATGCCAAAAGATCATCCAAAAAGAAAAGAGCTGATTCAATATTTAAACAATGCTTCAGAAGCAATTCTTAAATTTCAAGATAAATCATCAGGTTTATGGTATCAAGTTACAGACAAAGGTGGCGAAAAAGACAATTACTTAGAAGCTTCTGGATCTGCAATGTTTTCATACGCTTTTGCAAAAGGTGCAAACAAAGGGTATTTGCCAGCTAAATTTAAGAAAGCAGCCAACAAAGCTTTTGACGGATTAACTACCGTATTAATTAAAAAGGTTGATGAAGATGGCGGAATCACGCTAACAAACTGCTGTCAAGTAGCTGGTTTAGGTGGAAATCCGTACCGTGATGGTTCTTACGAATATTACGTAAACGAAAGAAAAAAAGACAACGATCCTAAAGCAACAGGACCATTTATTTTGGCTGCGATTGAGTTAAATAGATAATTTTTTAGAAGTTATGAGTTTTGAGTTATGAGTGATGAATGTTCAGCTTTGTCTTGCTGAGCGAAGTCGAAGCATCTCAAAGTAACTCCTCAAAGAAAAAGTAAGTTACAAACCCGACAGGTTTTAAAAAACTGTCGGGTTTAAACAAAAAGTATAGTTAAAAATGAAAAACATAAAAATCATCGTATTCCTCTTCTGTATTATTCCTTTTCAGAAGAATACCGCACAAGTTTGGACATCAGATAATGGAGACGGAACTTATACCAACCCGATTCTCCATGCCGATTATTCAGATCCAGATGTTGTTCGCGTAGACGATGATTATTATATGACTGCTTCCTCTTTTAATTGCATTCCAGGTCTTCCTATTTTGCATTCTAAAGATTTGGTAAACTGGAAAATTATTGGTCATGCTTTGGTAAAACAACCGCCATTTGAAACCTACGATAGGGTACAACACGGAAATGGAGTTTGGGCGCCAAGTATTACTTATCATAAAAATGAATTCTACATTTACTATCCCGATCCCGATTTCGGAATTTATATGATTAAAGCTAAAAAGGCAGAAGGTCCGTGGTCTGAACCGCTTTTAGTAAAAGCAGGAAAAGGATTAATAGATCCCAGTCCGCTTTGGGATACAGACGGGAAAGCCTATTTAACTCATGCTTTTGCAGGAAGTCGTGCACAAATTAAAAGTCTTTTGGTAGTTTGTACCATGAATCCAGAAGGCACCGTTGTTAATAATGATGAAGTAATGGTAATTGACGGACACAAAGACGAGGAAACAATTGAAGGCCCAAAATTTTATAAAAGAAATGGCTATTACTATATTTTTGCTCCTGCAGGAGGTGTTCCAACAGGTTGGCAGACTATTTTAAGATCGAAAAATATTTTCGGACCTTATGAAAAAAAGAAGGTTCTAGAACAAGGTTCAACCGCTATAAATGGTCCGCATCAAGGCGCTTGGGTTACCACTCAGACAGGCGAAGATTGGTTTTTTCATTTTCAAGATAAAGATGCCTATGGACGAATTCTGCATCTCCAGCCAATGAAATGGGTAAACGACTGGCCAGTAATGGGCGAGGATTATGATAAAAACGGAATTGGTGAGCCTGTTACTACTTTTAAAAAGCCAAATGTTGGTAAAAAATATCCAATAGAAGCTCCAGCAGAATCGGACGAATTTAATGAACCTAGGTTAGGCTTGCAATGGCAATGGCAAGCAAACAGACAAATAAATTGGGGATTTCCGACAAGTTTAGGTTACTTAAATTTGTTTTGCAATACAACTTCTCAGAATATCTTCAATGCGCCAAATTTATTATTACAAAAATTTCCGGCAGAAGAATTCAC